>DATIZW010000130.1:0-3446 GCA_035516875.1 Steroidobacteraceae bacterium | reverse complement strand
GCCCAGCTTCTGCGCCATCTGGTCGCGGAACTCGTACATGGCACGGAACTTCCAGGTGGTGTCCACGTGCAGCAGCGGGAACGGCGGCACCGCCGGGTAGAAGGCCTTCACCGCCAGGTGCAGCATCACCGCGCTGTCCTTACCGATCGAGTAGAGCATCACCGGCCGCTCGCACTCGGCGATCACCTCGCGCATTATGTGAATGCTCTCCGCTTCGAGGCGCTGCAGGTGTGTGAGCAGTGCAGTCCGGGCCAGCAGGCCCAACGGGTCGCTCACGGGTCCCCTGTTCATCCACCTAGCTCCGCAATCGGTTGTCAGAAACCATATGTTACCGCAGGGCGCCGTCGCGCCCCGCCGCGCGCCGCACGGTTTGAGCTGTCAGCGTTCGCGAGTGAGCGTCGGGACCGGTGGGGATGGGGTGCGCGGGCCAGCGGATTCTCGGGGCGCGCGCAGGCTCGCCGGCGGGGCGCTGCAGGCACGGTTCGCCCCGCAGCGAAACGGCCGCCGCCTCGCAACGGGCTGCGGGAACTCCTGCGATCGAAATGCGACGAAGTCACTGGAGAGCACGGCCGCGCCGTGCTTTACTGGTTGTTGTGGCTCGTCACGCCCAAGCGCTGATGTCCGCTGGATTGCTGGGGCTACTGCTGTCGCTGCCCCTGGCAGCCGACGTCCCCCCGGCCAGCGAGCCCGTTTCGCCCCAGGCACTTCCCACCCCGTCCGAGCAGCTCGAAGAGGTCGTGGTCCAGACCACTGAACCGCGCTTCGTTGCGCCGACGCGGCGCGATCGCATCGGACGGATCTGGGCGCCGGTGCTGATCGACGGCAAAGGGCCGTACCGCCTCGTGCTCGACACCGGCGCCAACCATTCGGCCATCACCGCGCGCGCCGCACAGAGTCTTGGCGGCACGCCCGCAGCGAACATCGTCGTGACCGGATTCACCGGCTCGGCCACGGTGCCGATGCTGCGCGTCAGCACCATGGAGGTGGGGGACATGCTCATCGGCCCGACGGAGCTGCCGGTGCTCATGGACGTGTTCGGCGGCGCACAGGGCGTGCTCGGGATCGAGGCACTCAAGAACCGAAGGATCGTTGCCGACTTCACGCATGACCGGCTGGAGATCACCATGTCGCGCGGCGAGCGGGCGCAGCGCGACTTCACCGTGGTGCCGCTGCATCAGGTGAAGGGGCTGCTGATTGCCGACGTGCACGTGGGCAGGGTGCGCACCAAGGCGATCGTCGATACCGGCGCCCAGGGCAGCGTCGGCAACCAGGCGCTGCTCAATGCGCTGGTGCGCAACCTCCCGAGCAACGCCTCACGCGAAAATATCATCGGCGTCACGCTCGATGTGCAGGGCGGCGACAGCATCCCGGCGCCGGACATCGACTTCGGCAGCCTGCAGGTCAAGGGCGCGCATATCACCTTCGGCGACATGTACCTGTTCCAGCACTGGAAGATGACGGACGAGCCGACGATGACGCTCGGCATGGACCTGCTCGGCTCCTTCGACGTGCTGGTGATCGACTACGCCCGGCACGAGATGCAGATCCGCTCGCGCTCGGCGCCCGAGCTGCCCTACTCGGTACGTTACTAGCCGCGGCCTGTCAGCAGGAGCGGTGTGCGCAGGCGATCAGGAGGCGCCTCGCCCGCCCTGTCCCATGCGCAGAAACCGGCGGCGCTCGTTCCACTGGTGCCGGGCGTGCAGCCGCTCGGATTGATTGGCGGCTTCCGGCGGCAGCGCCTGCAGCGCGCGCAGTGCCGCCGCATGCGCCATCGCCACCGCCGGGTCGCTCTGCAGCAGCGCGCGGTAGTGATCGAGAAACGCCTGCTCCGCCGGCCCACCACCGCCCGTCAGAAGCTCGCGCGCGTGGGCGCCGATCGCCGCGCTCTCGCTCTCCGGCAGGTCCTGCGCATGGGCGAGCGCATGGTCGAGATCGGCGATCAGCCGGTAAAGTGGCTGCAACCAGGCCCATTCGGGGCTGGTGGTGATCTGCTGCAGCCGCTGCAGCGGCGAGGCCGGCGGCGCGAAATGCCGCTCGGCTTCGAGCAGCGCGGCCAGCACACCCTGGAGCGCCACACTGCTCTCGCGAAGTTGGTCCAGCCACGGACGGTCTGAAGACATGTCCTGCCGCGCCTCCGTCCAGTTCCTCGGCCCGCTCCGCGCCGGGCGCTCACCTAGCGTAACCGCTGCCCGTGACCGGCGCCAGACAGATGCAGCAGCGCATGCCCGGCCAGCTCGTCGATCGCGCCAAGCGTCAGGTCGGCGGCTGGCCAGCGGGCGAGCTCGCGCGGGTCGAGAGCGTAGTGTCCCTGGCGCACAAAGACGGTGGTGAGGCGCTCGCGCCAGACGCTCTTCATGGCGGCGAGGATGCGCAGCTTGTCGTCGATCATGACGTAGTGCCCGCCGGGGTAGCGATGCGCAACGTCCTCGAGCATCTGCTCCTTGTGCAGGTAGATCAGCACGCGCCCCTCGACCGCGTCCCAAATTCCCGCGCGCTGCACCTTGCGCGGCTGAAACACCACGTCGCCGTCGGAGAGAATCACGCTCGGTCCGAGCGCGCGGCAGTGCTCGAGCGCGCGCAGCGCACCCGGATACAGGCGGGTGGCGAACGGGTAGCCGAGCAGGAAGAAGGAGATGCGCAGCAGCTGCATGTCGTGCGGGCGCTCGGTGCGGCAGCGCTGCAGCGCGCCGAGGTAGTCCGCGTAGCCGAGCTGCGCACGCAGCTCCTCGAAAATCTCCCAGTAGCGGTCGCGGCTGGCGAGCCCCACCTCCCGTTCGAGGTGCGCACTGAGGTCGGCCTGCACCGCATCGTTGTCGAGCAGCGTATTGTCGACGTCGAAGAGAAAGACGGTGGGCGGCAGGTCCGTCATGCGCTGCCTCGGGGTGGGCGGGTTCGTGAGTGTAGCCGCGCGCCGCACAGTCTGCCGCAGCTCGCGCCGTGCAGCCCAGGAAAGCGAAGAGGCCGCCGTACCTTGAGCGCGGCGGCCTCTGCGAGGGGCAGTGAAGGCTCAGCGAGCGCTGTAGCCGCGTGCGTCGAGGCAGGCGATCATGGCGCGCCGGTAGGCCTGCGGATCACCGGCGGAGCCCTGCTGATAGCCCTGCTGGTCGGGACGCGTCGGATCGAAGCCCGACTGATTTACGGCCCAGCCGTGACACTCGTAGCGATCGTTCTGCATCTGCTGATCGGTCTGCCCGTTGCGCGGATACAGGAAGAGCTCGGCGTCACCGCCACCGCTCGAGGGTGCAGCCTGATCATAGCTGCCGCCGCTCTCATCCGGCGCCGGCTGCGTCGAGTCGCCCCCAGCGGGCGGCGGGTTGGTCACCACGTAGCCGTTATCCGCGGGGCTCCAGGTGTAGTAGAGGCTGTTCCAGTAGTAGTACGGCACGCCACCCCACCAGAAGGTTGCGTAGCCGATCGGCAGAACCGGCAGATACCAGGCCCAGCCC
>DATIZW010000129.1:0-16410 GCA_035516875.1 Steroidobacteraceae bacterium | reverse complement strand
CTCACCGAGGAGCAGGTCAAGGCGAGCGGGCGCGAGTACAAGACCGGGAATTTTCCGTTCCTCGCCAGCGGCCGGGCGCGCGCAATGGAGCAGGCGGTCGGCTTCGCCAAGATCATTGCGGCGCGCGATGACGACGAGATTCTCGGCGTGCATATTGTCGGACCGCTCGCCGGTGAGCTGATCGCCGAGGCGGTGCTGGCGATGGAGTACTCCGCCAGCAGCGAGGACCTGCAGCGCACCATCCACGCGCACCCGACGTTAGCCGAGGCAGTGCACGAGGCCGCGCTGTCGGTCGACAAGCGCTCGATCGACTCCATCAACCGCTGATGCGTCGCGCCCCCGGGCGTGGCACGAGGGTGCCGGCTGATCGCAGCTCCCACCACCCGCGCACCTACAGTCGCCGTCGCGCCTCGAACACATTGGCCACCGCCGCCAGACGACGCAGGAGACGCGCGAGCTGCTCGAGGTCGTTCACTGCGATGTTGAGGGCGAAGTGCGCGATGCCAGTGTCGTGGTTGGTACGCGAGGTCACCGCGTCGATGCTCAGCCGCTCAACCGCCACGACGTCCGTCAGGTCGCGCAGCAATCCGCGGCGGTCGTAGGCACTGACACTGAGCTCGACGTCGAGCGCTTCGGCATCGCTTGCAGTCCACTCGACTTTGAGTACCCGGTCGGGCTTGCGTCCCGCCATGCGCACGAGGCTCGGGCAGTCGCCGCGATGCACGGTGACGCCGCGGCCCAGCGTAACGTACCCGATGATCGGCTGCGGACGCAGCGGCGCGCAGCAGCGTGCCAGCGTCGTCGGCAGGTCGCCGACCCCTTCGATCTCCACCGGCGAGGCGCGCCTGCGTGCGGCGGCAGGTCGGGCGCGCGCCACCCGTGGCGGCGGCTGCGGCTCGAACAGCCGCGTGGCCGCGTGCACCAGCTGCGTGACCGTGATCTCACCTTCGCCGAGCAGCTGATAGAGATGATCGGCGTCGCGCGCCTTGAGCTCCTGGGCCAGCGCCGCTAGCTGCTCGGGGCGCCCGCCGAGGCGCGCGAGCTCGCGTTCGGCGATGCCGCGACCGGCACTGCGGTTGTCGCCGACGTCCTGCCTGCGGAACCAGGCGCGCACCTTGCTGCGGTTGCGCGCCGAGGCGAGAAAGCCCTCCTCCGGCGCCAGCCAGTCGCGGCTCGGCGCGTCCTGCTTGCCGGTGATGATCTCTACGATCTCGCCATTCGAGAGTACACGGGTGAGCGGCACGATGCGGCCGTTCACCTTGGCTCCCCGGCAGCGGTGGCCGAGCGAGGTGTGCACACTGTAGGCGAAATCGAGCGGCGTCGCGCCACGCGGCAGATCGATCACCTCGCCCCGCGGGGTAAGCGCGTAGACGCGGTCCTCGAAGAGCTCGCTGCGCATGCCTTCGATGAGATCGCGGTCCGCGAGGTTCCCGCCGGCGCCACCCTCATGGGGCTCGAGCAGCCGTCGGACCCACTCGATCTTGCGCTGGTAGTGCGTATCGCCCGCCCCGCCTTCCTTGTAAGTCCAGTGTGCGGCAACGCCGAGCTCGGCGTGCCCGTGCATCTCGTGCGTGCGGATCTGCACCTCGACGCTGCGCGCCGCGGGGCCGATCACGGCCGTGTGGATGGAGCGATAGCCGTTACCCTTCGGGGTGGCGATGTAGTCGTCGAATTCTCCGGGAATGTAGGGCCAGAGCCCGTGCACGATGCCGAGCGCGGCGTAGCACTCCGGTATCGTAGCCACGACCACGCGCACCGCGCGCACGTCGAAGAGCTGCTCGAACGCGAGCTGCTTGCGCTGCATCTTGCGGTAGATGCTGTAGATGTGCTTCGGCCGTCCGTATACCTCGGCGTCGATCCCGCCGGCACGCAGCTGTGTGCGCAGCTCGTGGCACAGCGTGTCGATGTAGCGCTCGCGATCGGCGCGCCGCTCGTTGAGCGCGGCGGCGACGCGCCGGTACTCCTCGGGCTCGAGATAGCGGAAGGCGAGATCCTCGAGCTCCCACTTGAGCTGCCAGACACCCAGGCGGTTGGCGAGCGGGGCATAGATGGCGCGCGCCTCGAGCGCCCGGCGCTCGCGCTCCGGCTGCGGCAGCTCGCGCGCGTGGCGCAGCGCCACGAGCTCCTCCGCGAGCCGCGCGAGCACCAGACGCGGGTCACTCACCACGGCGAGCAGCATCTTGCGTAGCGTCTCGGTCTGGCGCGTGTCGAGTCCCCGCGCCGGCGACCAGTCGCGCGGCAGGCCGAGCGTTCCGAGCCGCTGCAGCGCGACCGCGATGTCGGCGGCGCCGTGTCCGACGATGCCAGCGGCCTGCTCTGCGGTGAGGCGCGTGCGCGCGATCACCCCGCGCACGAGCAGCGCATGCGCAAGCTCGGTGCTCTCGGTGAGGCCGCCCATGATCTCGGCGGCTTCCGTGGCGAGCTCGAGATCAGCCCCCGCCGGCGCGCTCGCACGCTCGAACGCGAGGCGGGCGCCGATGATGGCATCACGGACGGCAGAGGGGCACGGCTGGCTGGTTTCCACGGGCGCGGTGGCTGTCGGGCGGACGATGCACGGGCGGCGGCGAGCGTGTCGCCGGCGACCTCTGCCGCTATCATACCTGCTTGTTTTTCCGTACGGCGACGGGACTGCACGCACTGGAAACGCATGGCAAGACACAGCAGGTGGGCCAACATACAGCGCCGCGAGGAAGCGCGGGCGCGCCGCCGCGCGCAGCACCCCACGAACGGCCGCCACGACGGACTCGAGCCGGTACGCTACGAGGGCTACGGTCCCGGGGGCGCGGCAGTGATGGTCGACTGCCTGACCGCTGATCGCACCCGGGCGATGGCGCGGGTGCGCCGCACCTTCGTGCAGCATGGCGGGCAACTCGGCGCCAACGGTTCGGTGAGCTACCTGTTCAACACCGTCGCACTCATGGCCTATCCGCCGGGGACCGACGAGGAGCGGCTCATGCAGGTCGCGCTCGAGGCCGGCGCCGAAGACGTCGTACCGCATGAAGACACCTCGATCGAGGTTCTGGCGGACCCGCAGGAATTCGCCACGGTGCGGGCGCTACTCATCGATCGCGGCTTTGTGCCGGCGACAGCCGAGGTGACGCAGCGCGCCGCGACCGCGCTCGAGCTTTCGGGGGACGCCGCGCGAGCGATGGTGCAGCTGCTCGAGGCGCTCGAGCAGCTCGACGAAGTACGGGAGGTGTACTCGAACGCCGAAATAGCGGACGAGGTCCTGGCGCGTTTGTAGACTCGTGCGTGCGTCGAGCGGGCAAGTCCCAGGGCAGGGTGCACCATGAACGTCGGCAAGCGCTTTGCGGTACGCGTGGTCGAGAAAGCCCTCGATGTTTTCGTCCTTCCGGTCGGCCACGTCGCCCTCGCATTCGAGTGGGAGCACCTGCACCGCTTCTTCAGGCACTTCGACATCGACTGCGTCTTCGACGTCGGCGCGAACGGGGGGCAATACGGGAGAATGCTACGGCAGCGCGTCGGCTATCGAGGGCAGATCATTTCCTACGAGCCGATTCCGGAGCGGGCCGCGACGCTCCGGGCCGCGGCGGCACATGATGGTGCCTGGACGGTGGAGGAGTTGGCGCTCGACGCGGCCGAAGGCCACGCGAGCTTCAATGTCTTCGCCGTGGATGAGTTCAGCTCCCTGCACGCGCTGTCGGACCTCGCCAGGCGGCAGTTCCGCGAGCACGTGCGGCTCGAGCGCCGCATCGACGTGCAAACCAACACGCTGGCGAACGAGCTGCTCAAGTACCAGGCGCGGCTCGGCTTCAGGCGGCCGTATCTGAAGCTCGACACCCAGGGCCACGATCTGAGCGTCGCGGCCGGCGCCGGCGAGCGGCTGCGTGATTTTGTCGGCCTGCAGAGTGAGCTGGCCATTCAGCGACTGTATGAGGATGCCCCCGGCTTCGAGCAGGCGCTCGAGTTCTACCGCAGCCGCGGGTTCGAATTGAGCGCCCTGGTGCCGAACAACCTCGGACACTTCCCCCGCCTGCTCGAGATCGACTGCATCATGTTTCGCGCCTGACTCCGCGGCTCGCCCAGGGCCGTTATTTTGAGGCGGAAGGCCCCAAAACCCGGCCCACAGCCGGGGAATGCGCAACCCCCGACTTTTGGCTACGCTAAAGCATGCCCGATGGTGCTCGGACGCTTCCCGAGGTGTGAATCCGTTGTTCCCCTTCCGCACGCGCGCGCTGCGTGGACTGGCTGCTCTCGCAGCGACGACGCTCCTTGCATTGGCCGCGACCGACCCCGCTCGGGCGGAGGTGGTGCAACTTCACCAGGAAGGCGGCACCTACGTCGTGCCGGTCCTCCTCAACCACAAGGTAATCCGCAGCTTCACCATCGACAGTGGCTCGGCAGACGTGTCGATCCCGGAAGAAGTCTTCACGCTCCTCATCCGCGAGGGCACGGTCGCTCAGCAGGACATGCTCGATACCCGACGCTACCGCCTGGCGGACGGCTCGGAGCAGACCTCGCGGCGTTTCCTCATCAGGTCTTTGCGGGTCGGCAACGTTGAGCTGCGCGACGTGGTGGCCTCGGTGGTTCCGGAGGGCGGTGAGCTGCTCCTTGGCCAGAGCTTCCTCTCGCGACTGAGCTCCTGGTCGATTGACAACGACCGGCACACGCTGGCGCTGAACGGGTCTGCCAAAGCCGCAGCGACCGAGAGTGCCGAAGCCGCCGCCAGTGTGTCCGCGGCCGGTACGCAGCCGCGACCGGCGGTAGCGCCGCCGTCGGTGCTGCTGCCGTCGGTGGCGCTGCCGTCGGGCGACAGCGAGTTTCTCAAGGCGTTCGCCTACCTGGTCACGGGCAGCAATGACTCTAGTGAGATCAAGGTGGTCGATCGTGCCGAATGCATCGTCGAGGTTCGGCCGAAGGGGAGTGTGCCTGCCAGCGGCGCGAGCACCCCGGAGCAGGCGATGCTGCTGCACTTCAACAATGTCGACCGCAGCCGCTCCGAGATTCGCGCGAGCACCGATCCGCCGCCCAGGGTCGAAGTGACGCTGCGCGGGGTCGCGGTCGCGGAGAATCCCGCGTATCCAGGATCCAAGGCCGAGGCCGTACACACGATTGTGCTGCAGAGCGCGGCGTACGACCGGGTGCGCAGCGCCTGGAGCTACATCTACTCGCACGGCTGCCGGGGACTGAACTGGAGCTCACGCAGCGCTGGGCACCCCTGATCGGGATGAGCCGCTTCGCTGGAGACAGACTTCTCCCATGCGTAAGTAGTTGTTTTCAGTTACCCTTGCGCACCGTGGATCCCCATCAGCCCCCGTCCACGCGGGACGTGCAGCGGAATGTCGAGATATCGGACGCGGTCCTGGCGCGCCTTTGACCCCGCCGCCGATACGCCCGTCACGTTGGCTGTCTGCGTGCGCATCCTGGGTCTCGACCCGGGCTCACGGCGCACCGGCTTTGGCGTGATCGAGTGTCGGGGTAACGAGCTGCGGCCGATCACGCACGGCTGCCTCAACGTCGCGGACGTGCCGCCGGCGGCGCGGCTGCGGCGGATCTTCGAGGGGCTGCAGGCGCTCATAGCGGAGCACGCGCCCGCGGAGGTGGCCGTGGAGCGGGTGTTCGTCAGCCGCAACGTCGAAAGCGCGCTCAAGCTCGGGCAGGCGCGCGGGGCGGCACTGTGTGCCGTGCCGGGTGGGGTGCCGGTATTCGAGTACGCGCCGCGTGCGATCAAGCTGGCGGTGGTGGGTTCCGGGGCGGCGGAGAAATTCCAGGTGGCGCACATGGTGAGGACGCTGCTCTCCCTCGGTGAGCGTCCGCGACCAGACGCTGCGGATGCACTCGCCGTCGCCGTGTGTCACGCTCACGCGCGACGACTGCGCGTGCTGGCACAGCGCGCCGGGCCGCGCTGGTCGCAGGCGTGGTGATGATCGGCTCGCTGCACGGCAGGATCGCCTCCAAGACGCCTCCGCAACTGACCGTCGACGTCGGCGGGGTCGGCTACGAGCTCGAGGCGCCGCTTTCGACCTTCTTCCACCTGCCGCCGGTCGGGGACCAGGTACGACTGCTCACGCACCTGGTGGTGCGCGAGGACGCGCACGTGCTGTACGCGTTCGCCACCGAGGATGAGCGGCGGCTGTTCCGCAACCTCATCAGGGTATCCGGGGTCGGGCCGAAGATCGCGCTGGCGTTGCTGTCGGGCATCAGCGTCGCGGCGTTCGCCGAGTGCGTGCAGCGCGGCGACATCGGCGCGCTGACACGGGTCCCGGGCGTCGGACGCAAGACCGCTGAGCGGCTGATCGTCGAGATGCGCGACCGCCTGGCACCGGCACAGGCGGTCAGCGGTGCGAGCGCGACAGCGCCCGCCACGAGTGCCGAGAGCGAGGCGTACGATGCCCTGGTCGCCCTCGGCTATCGACCGGCGGAGGCCGCGCGCTTGCTGAAAACGGTGGCGCCCGGTACACATTCGACGGAAGAACTGATCCGCCGCGCTCTGCAGGGGGCGGCGCGGGAGTGAACCAGAACGTCGTGGGAGCCGAACGCATCATCAGTGGCGCAGCGGGCGCGGAAGAGGAGGCGGTCGAGCGCGCCATCCGCCCGCGCCGGCTCGAGGAGTACGTCGGTCAGACGCCGGTCAAGACGCAGCTGGAGATCTTCATCAGCGCCGCGCGCGCGCGCGGGGAGGCGCTCGATCACGTACTGATCTTCGGCCCCCCGGGCCTCGGCAAGACGACGCTCGCGCATATCATCGCCGCCGAGCTCGGCGTGAATCTGCGCCAGACCTCAGGCCCGGTGCTCGAGCGGCCGGGCGATCTCGCCGCGCTCCTTACCAACCTGCAGCCGCGTGACGTGTTGTTCGTCGACGAGATTCACCGCCTCGCCCCGGTGGTCGAGGAGGTGCTGTATCCGGCGATGGAGGACTACGAGCTCGACATCATGATCGGCGAGGGTCCGGCGGCGCGCTCGATCAAGCTGAGCCTGCCGCCGTTTACGCTGGTCGGGGCCACCACGCGCGCGGGGCTCCTCACCTCGCCGTTGCGCGACCGCTTCGGCATCGTGCAACGCCTCGAGTTCTACGGGGTGGAGGATCTCGAGCGCATCGTGCGCCGCTCGGCTGCGATCCTCGCCGTGACGATCGATGACGGTGGCGCCCGGCGCATCGCACAGCGCTCGCGCGGTACGCCGCGGATCACCAACCGCCTGCTGCGACGTGTGCGCGACTACGCGCAGGTGCGCGCCGCCGGACGCATCGACACGGCGGTCGCGGACGCGGCGCTCGATCTGCTGGAGGTGGACGCGCAGGGCTTCGACACGCTCGATCGCAAGCTCCTCACGGCCATCATCGAGCGTTTCGACGGCGGCCCGGTCGGCATCGACAGCCTGGCGGCGGCGCTCGGCGAGGAGCGCGGCACGCTCGAGGACGTCACCGAGCCGTTTCTCATACAGCAGGGCTTCCTGGTACGTACCGCGCGCGGCCGCATGGTGACGCGCGCCTCGTACCTGCACTTCGGCCTCAAGCCGCCGGAGCGCGCGGCGACGTTGTCGCTCTTCGAGGGTGAGCGGTGAGTGTCTTCTCCTGGCCGGCACGCGTCTACTGGGAAGATACCGACGGCGGTGCCATCGTCTACTACGCCAACTACCTGCGCTTCCTCGAGCGCTCGCGCACCGAGTGGCTGCGCGCGCTCGGGCACTCGCAGCAACAGCTGCTGCGCGAAGCGGGGATTCTGTTCACCGTGGTGAGCATTCAGGTCGACTACCGCGCGCCCGCACGTCTCGACGACGAACTCGAGATCACCTGTGAGCCGCGCGCCGAAGGGGCGGCGTCGCTGCGCTTCGCGCAGCGCGTGTACCGCGCGGCGCGCGCCGCGACGGCGCGACCCGGGTTGCTCGTCGAGGCGGACGTGCGGGTCGCCTGCGTGGATGCCCAGAGCATGAAGCCGCGGCGGCTGCCGCAATTCCTGCTCGATGCCGTCGCCGCGAGGAGTGCGCGCGGTGACTGAGCCGCTCTCGATCCTGCGCCTGATCGTGCAGGCGAGCATACCGGTGCAGATCGTCATCGGGCTGCTGCTGCTGGCATCGCTCACCTCCTGGGCTATCATCTTCCGCAAACGTCGCATCATCGGCCGCGCGCGCCGCGAGGCTGACCGCTTCGAGAGCCGCTTCTGGTCCGGCGATGACCTGGCGCAGCTCTATCGCGCGATCGAATCGCGCGGCGGCGCGACCGGCATGGCGGGCATCTTCGAATTCGGCTTCCGCGAGTTCGCGCGGCTGCGCCAGAGCTCGGCCGGCGCCGATCAGCTGCTCGAGGGCTCGCGGCGCGCGATGCGCGTCGCGCAGTTGAAGGAGATCGATCGACTCGAGCACAGCCTGGCGACGCTCGCCAGCGTCGGTAGCACCAGCCCGTACGTGGGCCTCTTCGGCACGGTGTGGGGAATCATGAGCGCCTTCTCCTCGCTCGGTAACGTGCAGCAGGCGACGCTCGCGATGGTCGCTCCCGGCATTTCCGAGGCGCTGGTGGCGACTGCGATCGGGCTGTTCGCCGCCATCCCGGCGGTGGTGGCCTACAACCGCTTCGCCGACCAGGTCACACGGCTCGAGATGCGCTTCGATGCTTTCATCGAGGAGTTCTCCACCATCCTGCAGCGGCACGCGACGCGTGGCAACGCGGCAGTTACTCCGGGGCGTTAGACGATGGCACAGACCTCGCGTGGACGGCGGCTGATGGGCGAGATCAACGTCGTGCCTTACATCGACGTCATGCTGGTGTTGCTCATCATCTTCATGATCACGGCACCGCTGCTCACGCAGGGCGTGAAGGTCGATCTGCCCAAGGCGGGCGCGGAACCTCTCGAAGCGCAACGACTCCAACCCCTGGTGTTGTCGGTTGATCGCCAGGGCCGGTTGTATCTTAACGTTGGCGGCAGCCCTCAGGCAGCGCTCGATGACCAGACCGTTGCGGCACGCGCCGCGGCGGCACTGCGGCGCAACCCGGAGACGCAGGTGCTCGTCAAGGCCGACAGTGCCGTCGCCTACGGCCGCGTGGTCCAGGCGATGGTGATCCTGCAGCGCGCCGGGGCGCGCAAGCTCGGCTTCATCACCGAGCCGTTGCCGGAAGCCCGCGAGGGACGCTGACGGGAGCTGCTGCCACTTTCCTGATGCAACGGGTGAGCGATCGCTGGGTGTCGATTGTCCTGTCGGTGCTGCTGCACGGAGCGCTGTTGGCGGCATTGGTGTGGGGTTGGTTGTTGTTTCGGCGTCCGCCGCGGCCCGCGCCGACCCTGGCGATAGAGGCGACGGTGGTCGATGCGCGCACCATGCACGGCGCGGCACAGCCGCAACGGCAGACCGCGCCGCCGACACCGCCGCAGCCCGAGCCGCAGGAGGCACTCGGGCCGCCTGAGCCAACGGCGGAGCAGCTCGCACAACGCGAGCAGGAGCGCCGCCAGGCGGAGGAGGCTGCGGCCGCTGCGCAGAAGCAGGCCGCCGAGAAGGAGGCTGCCGAGAAGCAGGCGGCCGAGGAGCAGGCAGCGAAGGAAGCGCAGGCGCGCCGCCAGGCGGAAGCGGCCCAGGCGCAGAAGCGCGCCGCCGAGCAGCAGCGGCAGGCCGAGGCGCAGGACGAGAAGGAGCGCGAAGAGGACCTGCAGCGGAGCCTCGCGGCCGAGACAGAGTCGGGCACGGCCCGTGCGGGTCCGGCGCTCGCGAACTGGGAGGCGCAGATCGCGGCGAAGATCACGCGCGCGTGGCTGCGCCCGCCGACGGCGCGACCGGGTATCGAGTGCATGTTGAACGTGACGCAGGTGCCGGGAGGGGAAGTGACGCAGGTTACCATCGGGGAATGCAACGCCGACGAGGCGGTGCGCGAGTCGATCGAGGCGGCGGTGTACCGCGCCTCGCCACTGCCGCCGCCGCCCGATCCGGCGCTCTTCGATCGCAATCTCAAGATCGATTTCAAGCCGGACTGAGGCCCATGAGGGAACTATTGCCAGGGAGACGCCGAACGAAGCTCGTCACACTGAGCACTGTCGCGACCCTTACGCTCCTTGCGCTCGCAGCGCCCGCCGCGCGCGCGGAGCTGCAGATCGAGATCACTTCCGGGGTACGCGACCCGGTGCCGATCGCGGTGGTGCCGTTCGCCGCCCCGTCCGGTGCCGACCCCGGCCTCGACGTCGCCGACGTCGTGCAGCACGATCTCGAGGGCAGCGGACGCTTTCGCGCACTCGCGCGCGAGCGCATGCCGGCGAGTCCGACGCGCGCGGACGAAGTACGCGCGGCCAGCTGGAAAGCCGTGGGCAGCGACTACGTCGTGGTCGGGCGGCTGACGGCGCTCGATAACGGCAACCTCGCAGTGGATTTCGACCTGGTGAATACGCTCACCGGAGCGCGCGTCGCCCACCAGCGCTTCGTCGGCGGTGCCGGAGCGCTACGCAACGCGGCGCACCGCGTGAGCGACGTCGTTTATCAGAAGATCCTGGGAGTGCGCGGCGCGTTCGCCACCCGTATCGCCTACGTGACCGTGGATGGCGAGCCGCCTACACAGCGTTATCAGCTGATCGTCGCCGATGCCGACGGCGCCAACGCCCACCTAATCCTCGAGTCGCGCTTTCCGCTGATGTCACCCGCGTGGTCGCCGGATGGCCAGTGGCTCGCCTACGTGTCGTTCGAGACCAAGCACTCCGCCGTGTACGTGCAGCTGGTGCGCACCGGTGAGCGGCGGCAGGTCTCGGCGCGCGCCGGGGTCAACGGCGCGCCCGAATGGTCGCCGGACGGCAAGGAGCTCGCGCTGACGCTCGGCGGCAGCGGCGGCAACCCTGACATCTATGTGCTCGATCTCGCCACGCAGGATCTCACACGGATCACCGACGACCCCGCCATCGACACCGAGCCGGAATGGGCGCCCGACGGACGCTCGCTGTACTTCACCTCCGATCGCGCCGGCTCGCCCCAGATCTACCAGATCGCCGTCACTGCCGGTGCGCACCCGAAGCGCATCACCTTCGGCGCCAACTACAATGCCCGGCCGCGCGTCTCGCCGGATGGCTCGCTGCTCGCCATGGTGACGCTCGACAACGGCAACTACCGCATCGCCGTGCAGGACCTCTCGAGCGGCGCCGTGCGCGTGCTGTCGCATGGCCGACTGGATGAATCGCCGAGTTTCGCGCCGAATGGGGCTACACTTATCTATTCGGAGCGCGAGGGCAGCCGCGGGGCGTTGGCGACCGTGTCCACCGACGGCCTCACGGGATTGCGGTTGCGGTCGACCCAGGGAGAGGTGCAGGAGCCTGCATGGGGGCCGTTCAACCCATGAGACCTGGCTGCGCAAGCCGGGCAACTGCGGAGGATGTGGAATGGCGGAGAAGCTATCGATGCGTCGAGTGATCGTGTTGCTGCTGCTCGCGGCAGCGCTGGGCCTCAGCGCCTGCGCGAGCAAGCCGCCCAAGCCCGCCCCGGGGCCGGCGCCGGGCGAGGGCAACGCCGCCGCGAGCGAGGGCGCGGGCGCGAATAACCCCAACGCGACGCGTGGAGGTCCTGATGATGAGGTCGCCGGACCCCAGTCCGGCCTGCTGGTGAAGCGAGTTGTGTATTTCGACTTCGACAGCAGCGAGATCAAGGGTGAGGGGACCGACATCGTCGCGGCGCATGCCAAATACCTGGCAGCCAACCCCTCGACACGGGTGCGCCTCGAAGGGCACACCGACGAGCGCGGCTCGCGCGAGTACAACATCGGACTCGGTGAGCGCCGCGCGCAGTCCGTGCGGCGCGCCTTGCTGCTGCAGGGGGCCGCGGACGGGCAAATCTCCACGGTGAGTTACGGTGAGGAGCGTCCGGCGGCGCCCGGACACGACGAGGCCGCGTGGGCCAAGAACCGGCGCGTCGAAATCGTGTATCTGGGCGGCGCCGCGCCGCCCGCGCCGCGCCCATAGAGCGCGAAGGACCGAGATGGGAACTGGCATCCGTACTGAATGGACCGATGGGCGCGTCAGGCGCACAGCGGCAACCGCCGCCTGTGCGAGCCTGCTGCTGTTGACCTCACTCACCGGCTGCGCCAGCACGCCATCTGAAGAGGAGCAGGCGAAGCTCGCTGACCTCGAGGGGCGCGTGGCGCGCATGGAGCGCATCGCCGCGAACCAGGTCGAGGTCTCACAGCGTCTCGACGAGATCCAGGAGTCGCTGCGGCAGCTTCGCGGTCGGATCGACGAGCTCGAGCACAACAACGAAGCGCTGCGCAAACAGCAGCGCGATCTCTACGGCGATCTGGACAAACGCCTGGCAGCGGCCGGTGGCACGGTTGGGGCTGCATTCGGCGCCGCTGCCGGCACGGCGGCCGGTGCTACTGCCGCGGGCGCCGCTCCAGGAGGTGGTGCCGCCGCAGCCGGGGGTGCGGCGGCGGGTGGGGCCGCCGCAGGCGGCGGCCCAGACAACTCCGGGACGGCGAATGCGCCGGACAACTCGCCCTCTTCGGTCGAGCAGGCGGTGTACGCGCAGGCGTTCGATGCGCTCAAGGCCGGCAGCTACTCGGTGGCGATCACGGGCTTCAAGGACTTTCTCGGCACCTATCCGAAGAGCCCCCTGGCCGACAACGCCCAGTACTGGCTCGGCGAGGCGTACTACGTGAACCGCGACTACGACTCGGCCGCCGGAGCTTTCCGTACCGTGTTGAAGAAATGGCCCGACTCGCGCAAGGCTCCGGACGCATTGCTCAAGCTCGGCTACGCGCAGCTCGAGCAGAAGCAATACCCAGCCGCGCGTGCGACCCTCGAAGAGGTCGCCAGGAAGTACCCGGGGACCGAGTCCGCGCGGCTCGCGACCGACCGGCTTAAGCGTATTCCGGCGTCCCCACCGCCTGCGCAGTAACTGCGACGTGGACAGCGGCGAATGTGACGCGCCTGAAGATCACGGAGATCTTTCACTCCCTGCAGGGGGAGGCCGACACCGCCGGGGTGCCCACCGTATTCGTACGCCTCACCGGTTGTCCGTTGCGCTGCCAGTACTGCGACACCACCTATGCGTTCCACGGCGGAGAGTGGTGGGAGGTGGCGGCGATCGTGGCGCGAGTGCGGGAGTTTGCAACGCGTTACGTCTGCGTGACCGGTGGTGAGCCGCTCGCGCAGAAGGGCTGCACGGAGCTCTTGACGACGCTATGCGATGCGGGACTGCGGGTATCGCTGGAAACGAGCGGTGCCATGCAGCTCGCGGAGGTCGATCCACGGGTGATCAAGGTGGTCGACGTCAAGACACCGGGCTCAGGGGAGGAGCGGCGCAATCGCTACCGGGAGCTCGCGCTCCTCGCGCCGCAGGACCTCGTCAAGTTCGTCATCTGCAGCCGCGACGATTACGAGTGGAGCCGCGCCAGGGTGCAGGAGCTCACCCTGCCGGCGGGTTGCACGGTGCTGTTCTCACCGAGTCACGAGCAGCTCCCGGCCCGTGCGCTCGCTGACTGGATTCTCGAGGATCGGCTGCCGGTGCGCCTGCAGATCCAGCTGCACAAGTATCTCTGGGGTAACGTGCCGGGGAAGTAGCGGGAAAGCGCGTGGACGCATCTGCGGCCGTAGTGTTGCTCTCCGGAGGCCTCGATTCGGCCACCGCGCTCGCCATCGCGCGTGAGCGGAGCTTCGCCTGCCATGCACTGTCGGTCGATTACGGGCAGCGTCATCTGGCAGAACTCGAAGGCGCACGGCGCGTCGCGCGTGCGCTCGGTGCGTGCGAGCACCGTGTCATGCGCGTCGATCTGGCCGGCATCGGCGGCTCGGCGCTCACCGATCCTGCCATCGCGGTACCGGAGAGCCCCGGAAGCGGCATTCCCGTCACCTACGTACCGGCACGCAACACCATCATGCTGGCGCTCGCACTCGCCTGGGCGGAGGTTCTCGGGGCGCGCGATCTCTTCATCGGCGTCAACGTGCTCGACTCGAGCGGCTATCCCGACTGCCGACCGGAATTCATCGCCGCCTTCGGCGCTCTCGCGGGGCTCGCCACCAAGGCGGGGGTCGAGGGCAGGCCCTGCCGCATTCACACGCCGCTGATTGCACTCACCAAGGCCGAGATCATCCGCGAGGGCGTGCGACTTGGGGTCGACTACGCGCAGACCGTCTCGTGCTACCAGGCCGACGCAGCCGGCCGGGCCTGCGGCCGCTGCGACGCATGCCGGCTGCGCAGTGCAGGCTTCGCCGCTGCAGGCGTCGCCGACCCGACCCGGTATCAGGGCCTATAGTATCATGCCGCCCCCTTGCGGGGACTCTTGCCGCACGCGGGATGCCGCGGGATCAACTGTGCTGGGGCGTTAGCTCAGTCGGTAGAGCATCGGACTTTTAATCCGCTGGTCGACGGTTCGATTCCGTCACGCCCCACTATTAACGCTTGACGTTAATAACGTATAGCGTTAATGTACCAGCGTGATCAGGGGCTTCAAGAACAAAGATACCCGGTCGGTGTTTCTGGGTGAGTTCGTGAAGGGCCTCGATGGGCAGATCCAACAACGGGCGCGCGAAAAGCTGAAGTACCTGGATAGCGCTACGGATCTCCGCGATCTCATGGTTCCTCCGTCTAATCAGCTGGAGGCTCTCAAGGGCAACCGTGAAGGGCAGTACAGCATTCGGATCAACAAGCAGTGGCGTGTCTGTTTTAAATGGCAAGACGGAGACGCGTTCGACGTTGAGATCGTTGATTACCACTGAAGACACGTCAAAGGACTGGAAGTTATGGCAACCAAGAAGCTGCGTCCGGTACATCCGGGGGACATTTTGCTGCACGATTTCATGCAACCGCTGAAGCTGAGTTCCTACAAGCTGGCGAAGGAGCTCGGCGTCACGGCTCCCACAGTGAATGAAATAGTTCGACGCCGTCGCGCGGTAACTGCCGAGATGGCGCTGCGGCTCTCGCGGTACTTCGGTACGACTGCGCAACTTTGGCAGAACCTGCAGGCGCAGTACGATCTGGAAATCGCGAATCGCAAGATCGGCAAACAGGTGCAGCGGAAGATTCAGCCGTTACCGCGCCCCGACTTGTCCCACTCCGGCGCCTCCTCCTGAGCTGCAGTTGCTGGCCGCTTTCGGCTCAAGACCGGTCACTCGAGCCGTTAAATCCGCATTTCATCCGGGCCGAGCGTCAGCCGTACTTGAGGTCGGTGCTCTGTCCGACCTCGATAATATATCCGTCAGGATCGCGGATGTAGCAGCGCGTCTCGCCGTACTTGGGGATCGGCTTCGTGATGAACTCCGCTCCTCGGCTTTTCCACAATTCATAACACGCTTGAATATCCGCAACGCGGAAATTCATAAAGCTGTTGATGTGATTCGGGTCGGGGACGCTGAGCGTTACCGTCGGCTTATCCGGGGTTGGTCCGCCTCCAACGTTCAGAATCATCCAGATGTTCGCAAGCTGAAGGTACCCAGGCGCGTTGCCGTCACCCAGGCTCAGAATTCGAGCGCCGAAGACCTTCTCGTAGTAGCGGGCCGATCGCTCGATGTCAGCGACGGTAAGAAAATGCGCGATGCTTATTCCCTCTCGCGGAGGCATCTCATAGCTCTTCTGCTCGATCTGCACGCTGCTCATTGACGACTCCTTTGGCGTGATGACGCCCCTCGCAGAAATTCACAAGGCTCGGCTGCTACGCGATTCTGTCGCATTACGCGCGTTGCCTGCCATCGCAGGTAGGTCCGACGCGTCCGGAAGCTTAGGCGTCAAGGAGACAGCGATCACAACTCAGGGTAACGGTGTGCATTCTCTGGACCCAGCGCTGATCTACACAGTGAGGCGCTACGTATTTCGCGTCTGAAACCCTGCAGGCACTGAAGATGGACACATCGCAGGGTCTGCCGGCGGCAGTCGTAGCGCGAGCGTATGTGTGAAGCGTGACCGGCACAGAGACCGGTTCGACGCTTCAGCCTTTTCCCTAGCCGTGAGGCGAATCGTTCGAAGTGATAGACACGAGTCGTTGGCGACCACGATGATGGTGAAATGCGAAACTGCAATCGATAATGTGTTGGTGTGTGCACATCATTTCGTAACCCTGCCGGGGAGACCCCTATGCTTTCTTCCACTGCGCGTGCACTTAGGTGGGCCGGGACCTTGGCCGCCATGGCGGCGGTTGCGATTTCTGCCGTCGTCGTGACTGACTCCGTGGCGCAGGTACAAAAGGCAGTGGAGCCTCAGGCGGGTACGGTTGTGGCCTCGCCCAAGGCCGCTGCTCCGGTCTTCGGGGTCAGGATCTTTCCCGGATGGCGTGACTGGAGGCTTGTTTCCGTGGCCCACGAAGCCGGTGAGCTCAACGATATCCGTGCGATTCTGGGCAACGATGTCGCGATCAAGGCTTATCGCGAAGGTACGCTTCCGTTGCCCGATGGCGCGGTCATTGCCCGGGTCTCGTGGAAATACGTTTCGTCGGAGGAAAATAACGAAGCCTTTGGCCGGCAGCAGTCGTTTGTTGCGGGAGACGCCCCCGTCTGGTACCTGCAG
>DATIZW010000128.1:0-2158 GCA_035516875.1 Steroidobacteraceae bacterium | reverse complement strand
AGGAACCGCCCTTGAGCACTTTGCGGCCTCCGACCTCGGTGTCGACCCACTGCCAGACGTTGGCCGACAGCCCGCGGTAGCGCGCGCCGATTCCCTGAGCAGGTCCGCTGGCAGCGGCTGGCGGCGCGTCGTAGGCGATGTCGGCGGGGGCGCTGTCCTCGCCCCAGCCGAAGGTGCGCCGCTCGGGACCTCGCGTGATGTATTCCCACTCATCCTCTGTCGGCAAGCGCAGGCCACGAGACCTACAGTACTCGGTAGCATCCGCGAAGCTCACGCCGACCACGGCTGCCGTGTCCGCCGCCGATTTCAGGTTGACGGCATTCCGCCAGCTGCCGCCGGCGACTGCTTGCAGATTGCCGTCGACGAGCGCGTACGCCACGCCGCTGCGCTCGGCTTCGGTCCGATAATGAGTCGCGGCGACGAAGTCGCGAAACTCGCGTACCGTGACCGGAGCAGCATCGAGCGCGAACGGTGTCAGTACCGCCTGCCGCAGGCCCTCATCCTCATACCAGCTGGGCTCACAGCTCGAGGAGTATCGGCGGCACAACGTTAGTGCCGCAGCAATCTGCTCGCGAGTGCTTCCGAGAGTGACGTGACGCGGTGCGCCCGCAATGATTGTGCCGATGTCGGCTCGGGAATAGTGACCTTCCGGCTTCACCTGCGGCGCGTTGATCCCGAGAGTCTGCAACATCGCCAGCGCCTGGCCACCCGCCATGAGCGCCGTCGGCGCGGTCGCTGCCGGGAGTGCCTTGTGGGCCCACAGCCAATAGCTGCCGAGTGCCACGAGAAGCGCTGCCGCGCAGGCCGCCGCACCCACAACGACGGTGCGCCCCACGCGCCGCGCCGCCGGCCGGCTGGCCTGCTCAAGCTCCGTCACAAATTGCTCAACGGAGGCGGTACGCTCCGAGCGCTCGAGCGCCAGCCCATGGGCCAATGCGGCGTTTTGCCGCGTACTCAGGCGGCTGATGGGTTGCGGTGCAAGCTGCTCTGCGCGTGCCTTGTCGGCCGGTGTGCGTGCAAAGGGATGTCGGCCGCTCAGCAGCTCATAGGTGACGCAGGCGAGTGCGTAAACGTCATCGCTCGGATCCGCGCCCAGGCCGGCGAGCATCTCGCAGCTCGCGTAGGCGGGCGTGAGGGCCCCGTACTTGGCGGGGTCAAACAAAGTGAAACCTGACACCGTGCCGTCGGCCGCACGCACGGCACGTGCCACGCCGAAGTCCAGCACCTTCACCTTACCGCTGTTGGTAAGAAACACATTGGGAGGCTTGAGGTCCGAGTGCACGAACGGTGGGTTCTGGCGGTGTGCGTAACAGAGCGCGTCGGCCACCGGACGAATAATCCTCCAGACCTCCTCGAACGACATGCCGTCGGGATGTTTGCCGAGGACCTTGTCGAGCGATGTGCCTTCGAGCAGCTCCATGGTGATGAACGCCTGGTCACCACTGCGGTAGAACTCGAACACGCGCACGATGGCGTCGTTCGCCAGCATGCGCACTTTGCGACATTCGCGCTGCAGCGCGATGTCCGCAATGGGATTGGCGCGCATCGCCTCATTCAGCAGCTTGATCGCGACCTGTGGCTCGCCCTGCATCTGCAGATCGTTGGCTGCGAAAACCAGCCCCATGCCGCCGCGGCCTATGATCCTGGTCAGTTTGAACCGGCCGAGCAGTACATCGCCGACGCGTGCCCCGACGGGTGGTGGACGTGTCTCGTCACCTGCTGCCTGCTGCCGCACGCCACCCTCACCGAGCGGCGGCAGCGTCGGCAGCTCGGGTGCTTCCTTGGCGAGGAGCTCGAGCAGCATCGGTCGCAGCCGCGCATCGTCACCCTGCAGACTCTCGACCCAAGAGGCGCGCTCGCCTGGCGGCAAGTGCAGCGCCGCGTCCAGCAGGCGGTTCAGCGCCGCCCAGTCAGGCCCGGTGACCGCCATCGGTTGCGCTCGCTTTTCATGGGCAGACTCGGACACGCGGCCTTTTGTGTGGGTTTATAGGCCCGCAAGACGCCCAAACACCTTAAACCAGTACGACCGCGAATTCCATCCGCTGCCGCGTCGTCATTTCAAGGCGAGGCTGAGCAGCATGCGCGCCTTCTCCCAGTCGCGCCGCACGGTGCGTTCGGCCACCCCGAGCGCGCTGGCGATATCACGCTCACTCAAGCC
>DATIZW010000127.1:0-7555 GCA_035516875.1 Steroidobacteraceae bacterium | reverse complement strand
CCATGTCCAGCATCGCCCGTCCGCGCCCGATAGCAGTCGCGCTGCTCGCGTCGACCGTGCTCCTCGCCGTGGTCGGCGTGCACGCCGCCCCACCGAAGAGCAACAGCTCCGCGGCGAAAGGCATCGCCTACCGCTGGGTGGACGAGCAGGGTGTTGTCCACTACGGCGATCACATTCCGCCGGAGTACGCGACGCAGGACCGCGTCATACTCAACAACGAGGGCGTCGAGGTCGGCCATCTCGATGCACAAAAGACGGCCGAGCAGCAGGCCACCGATGCGCGCGAGCGCGCCGCGGCCATGAAACAGAAGCAGCACGATGCCTTCCTCATCACCACCTACACGTCGGTGAAGGACATCGAAACACTCCGCGACGCGCGGCTCGACCAGCTCAAGGGGCAGCGCACTGCGACCGAGCAGTACGTGGAGAGTCTGCGGGTACGCCTGGCGAGCCTGCAATCGCGCGCACTCAGCTATCGCCCCTACAGCTCGCGCGAGGACGCCTTTCGCATGCCGGACGACCTCGCGGAGAACCTGGTCCGCACGGTGCACGAGATGCGCGACCAGCGCAGCGCGCTCGCTGTCATGAACGAGTCGGAGACGGCGCTGCGCACTCAGTTCCAGGCCGACATCGAGCGTTACCGCGAGCTGCATACCATCCACACGCAGTAGCCAGATCCATCGGCGTTTCTCCGGGTCAGTGCTGGCCCGAATGACCGAAGCCGCCGGCGCCGCGGCTCGAGGCGGTAAAGGCCGCCACGATCTCGAGCTCGACCTGTACCACCGGAACTACCACCAGCTGCGCAACGCGCTCGCCGGGTCGGACGGTGAAGGGCTCGGCACCGCGGTTCCAGCACGACACCATCAGCTGTCCCTGGTAATCCGAGTCGATGAGACCGACCAGGTTGCCGAGCACGATACCGTGGCGGTGCCCGAGTCCCGAGCGTGGCAGGATGAGCGCGGCGAGACCCGGGTCCTCCAGGTGCAGCGCGATGCCGGTCGGGATCAGCTGCGCCTTGCCGGGGGCGAGCAGCAGCGGCGCGTCGAGACAGGCGCGCAGGTCGAGGCCGGCGGAGCCGTCGGTGGCGTACGCGGGCAGCGGAAACTCCGTGCCTATGCGCGCATCGAGAATCCGCACCCTGAGAGCGCGGCGGGCGGCGGGAGCCTCGCTCAAGCGAACGCCGTACCGCGCTTGCGGACGCCGCCGCGTGCGGCGAGCTCCTGCGCAATGAGGGCAATCAGCCCACGGGCCAGAGTGAGCTTGTCGGCACGCGTCAGCTCGTGTCGGGCACTGCGCGTCAGCACGATGAGCTGGTTGTCCTCCGAGTCGAAGGCCTTGTCGTGGCCTACCTCGTTGGCCGCGATCATGTCGAGGTTCTTCTTCAGGAGCTTGGTGCGCGCGTTCTGCTCCACGGCCTCCGTCTCGGCCGCGAATCCCACGACGAACGGCCGCTCGGCGCGCGCCGCGACCGTAGCGAGCACGTCGGCGGTGCGCTCCATGGCGAGCTCCATGGTGTCTGAGGTTTTCTTGATCTTCTGCTCCGCCGCCCGGGCCGGCTTGTAGTCCGCGACCGCAGCCGTGGAGACGAAGATGTCGGTGCCCGGCAGCTCGCGCAGCACGGCGGCCAGCATGTCCGCGGCGCTCTCGACGTCGACGCGCGTGACGCCAGCGGGCGTCGGCACACTCACCGGGCCGGCCACCAGCGTCACGCTGGCGCCCGCCTCGCGCGCCGCTTGCGCCACCGCGAAGCCCATGCGTCCCGAGCTGCGGTTGCTGATGAAGCGCACCGGGTCGATGCGCTCACGCGTTGGCCCAGCGGTGACGAGCACCCGCCGAGCGGCGAGGGCGCCGCCAGCGCCCGCGAGCAGCACCTGCATTCGCTCCGCGAGATCGAGCGGCTCGAGCATGCGCCCGGGACCCGTCTCCCCGCAGGCCTGATCGCCTTCGCCCGGACCGAGCAGCCGGACGCCGCGTTGCACGAGCGTTGCGACATTGGCGCGCGTCGCGGCGTTCGACCACATCAGATGGTTCATGGCGGGGGCGACGGCGAGCGGCGCGGTGCTCGCCAGGCACAACGTCGCGAGCAGATCGTTCGCCTGGCCGGCGGCGAGGCGCGCGAGAAAGTCCGCGCTCGCCGGCGCGATCAGGATCGCATCCGCCCAGCGCGCGAGCTCGATGTGCCCCATGGCGGCCTCTGCCGCCGCGTCCCACAGGTCGCTGCGGACCGTTCGGCCCGAGACGGCCTGGAAGGTGATCGCCGTAACGAACTCGCGGGCCGCGGCGGTCATCACGACCTGCACCTCGGCGCCGCGCTCGCGCAGCCGCCGCACGAGATCCGGGCTCTTGTACGCGGCGATGCCGCCGGTCACGCCGAGGAGGATGTGTTTGCCCTGCATGCGCGTTCTGTCTGCCTGACCCCTTTCAATTATCGCACCGCGCCCTGCCTGGCGCGCGGCGGCGTGCAAAGCTGTGAATCAGCTCGCTCGTGCAAACGCCTGCTGCGGCGCGCCCCCGCCGCGCGCGAGGACCGCTGAGCTTAGAACCGAAAGGCATGAGCGAACCGCGCGTAGCGTGAAAGCCATCAGTCGCGGCGCTTTCTCCCCCTGCCACGCCCGACCACCCGCTCCGTAGACTTGCGCCGGCATCCTCCGGAGCTCACAGGCAATGACCATCCGCGACTGGCCCGGCCGCGAGCGACCGCGCGAAAAGCTGCTCGAGCGTGGCGCACAGGCACTCTCGGACGCGGAGCTGCTCGCGGTGCTGCTCGGCTCGGGGGCGCGCGGACGATCGGCGGTCGAGCTGGCGCGCGCCCTCATCGCCGAGTTCGGCTCACTACGCAAGCTCCTGAATGCCGAAGCGCGACGTTGCCTCGGACAGGCCGGCATCGGCCCGGCGCGGTACGCGAGCCTGAAGGCGGCCGTGGAGCTCGCGCGGCGGCATTTCCGCGAGGCGCTGCACGCAGGACCGGCGCTGGCGGCGCCGGATGAGACGCGCACTTTTCTGGGCGCGCAGCTGCGCGACCGGCCCTACGAGGTGTTCTGTTGTCTGTATCTCGACAACCGCCACCGGCTCATCGCCTTCGAGGAGCTCTTTCGCGGCACCATCGATCGCGCCGGTGTGCACCCGCGCGAGGTGCTGCGCCAGACGCTGCTGCACAACGCAGCGGCCGTGATCTTTGCCCACAACCACCCGAGCGGCGTGCTCGAGCCGAGCCAGGCGGATGAGCTCATCACGCGGCGCCTGAAGGAGGCACTCGCGCTGATGGACGTCCGGGTGCTCGATCACTTCATCATCGGCGACGGCCTGTGCTTCTCGTTCTCCGAGCACGGGCTCATCTGAGGAGCCGGCCATCCCCGAGGAGCCGGCCATCCCCGAGGAGCCGGCCACCCCCCGAGGAGCCGGCCACTCCGATGCGCCGCCGCTGCAAATGGCAAAGCCGCGTGCGGCGTCTCTTTCCGCCGCAAGGCGGTGGGCGGCCACACGGCCGCCCACCGCGCCATCGCTACTTCAGCTCCGCGACCTGCACGGTGGTAGAGCCGAGGATCGTACGGATCTTGGCACGCGCGGCCTGTGCCTGATTGGCCTTTTCCACCGATCCCTCGATCTGTGCGCTGACCGCATCGAGCTTGCCGCCCAGACCGTCGAGCGCCGCCCAGTTCTTGAAGCGCACGATCAGAATGACATCCGCATCGTTCGGGCTCTGCGGTTGAGCGACATCGACCTCGTAGCCGATGATGAGACCGGCCTTCTTGGCCGCTTCCTCCTGCTTCTTCCAGGTCGTGGCAAGCCATTGCATGTAGTCGTCGAAGTGTCCGTCCACGGTGCGGACGAACGACACGTTCACGACCGGTCCGTCGTTGTAGTTACGGCCGTCCGCATAAGCGGCGGAGCTGAGGGTCGCAAGCGCGACGAGCGCGGCAGAAGCGCACAGGCGCTGAGTCAGTCGAGTCATGAGTGTTCTCCCCACAGGTTGACGTCGTTATTGCTGTTGCTTGGCCACTGCTCACCGGGGTGGTGAACGGCGGCTGGCCGGGCCGTAAGCTACGCCGATCGGCCGGGCACCGCCAGAACTGCCCCGACACAGGCGGCGTCGTCTTGTGATCGGCTCGCGGGGCTGGTATAAAGCCCGGCCCGGAGCTGCGGGGCACGCGCCTTCTCCTCTCAAGTTACTGAAATATCTAGGATTATTTATATGTCGCGCGTCTGCGAGATCACCGGCAAGAAGCCGGCCACTGGTAACCGCGTCTCTCACGCCAACAACAAGAAGCGACGCCGCTTTCTGCCGAACTTGCACACGCAGCGCTTCTGGGTGGAAACGGAGAAGCGCTGGGTGACGCTGCGACTGACGACGAGTGGCATGCGCACGGTCGAGAAGAAGGGTATCGACAAGGTCGTCGCCGAGCTGCGCTCCCAGGGTCACAAGCTCTGAGAGCGTCTTAAGCAGGAGCCATCATGCGCGAGAAGATCAAACTGCTCTCCACGGCCGGTACCGGCCACTTCTACGTCACGACCAAGAACAAGCGGCTGCACCCCGACAAGATGGAGCTGCGCAAGTTCGACCCGCTGGCGCGCAAGCACGTCGCCTACAAAGAGTCGAAGATCAAGTAACTCTGCGCCGGGAAGCTCGCGCGCTTGCCGGAACTGCCCGAGGTCGAGACGACCCGACGAGGGCTTGCGCGTTTGGTGCGCAAGCGCCGCATCGCTTCGCTCGCGGTCTACGAGCCGCGCTTGCGCTGGCCGGTAGCGCATGATCTGCCGAGGCAGCTCGCCGGGCAGCGCATCGAGCGCGTCGGGCGGCGCGCCAAGTACCTGCTGCTGCGCCTGGAGTCGGGAACGCTGCTGCTGCACCTCGGCATGTCGGGGAATCTGCGGGCGGTGCCTGCGGACACGCCGCGCCGGCGGCACGATCATTTCGACCTGCGGCTCGACTCGGGACTCGTGCTGCGCTTCAACGACCCGCGCCGTTTTGGCAGCCTCCTCTACACGCGCGGTGATCCGCGCGAGCATCGCCTGCTGGCCGACCTCGGGCCCGAGCCCTTCGCGCCGGCCTTCGACGCCGCCTACCTCTTTCGCATCACGCGCGGCCGTCGCCTCAGCCTCAAGCAGTTGCTCATGAACAGCCGCCTGGTGGTCGGCGTCGGGAACATCTATGCAAGCGAGGCCTTGTTCCGCGCGCGGCTGCGTCCCGGCCGTCAGGCGCGCTCGCTGTCACGGGCCGAGGCTGCGCGGCTGGTGCGCGCCGTGCGCATGGTTCTGCGCCAGGCGATCCGCGCCGGCGGCACGACGCTGCGCGACTACCTCGGTGCGGATGGTGCGCCGGGCTACTTCCGCCAGCGCCTTTATGTGTACGAGCGCCGGGACAAGCCCTGTCGCCGCTGTGGCACGCCGGTGCGCGGCACGACGCACGGTCAGCGATCCACGTATTATTGTCCGACCTGTCAGAAGTAGAAGCAGATGAGCGAGCAGATCCTCGCGCACCTCAGTCAGGCGGATGCGGTGCTGGGCAACCTGATCCGCGCCGTCGGCCCCTGCGGACTCGCACCCGCTGCCGACTGTCAACCCTTCCAGACGCTCGCGCGGGCGATCGCGCATCAGCAGCTGAACGGCACGGCCGCCAACACGATCCTCACGCGCCTGATGCACTCCTGCGGCCAGGGACAGTTTCCCACTCCGGAAATGGTGCTGGCGGCGTCGGTGGAGAGTCTGCGCGCCGCCGGGTTTTCCTTCGCCAAGGTCGCAGCGCTGCGCGACCTCGCGGAAAAAACTCTCGCGGCGGTGGTGCCGGCAGCGGCGACGCTCCTCGAGCTGTCCGACGAGGAGATCATTGCGCGCCTCACCGAGGTACGCGGCGTCGGTCGCTGGACGGTGGAGATGCTGCTGATCTTCCAGCTCGGCCGACCCGATGTGCTGCCGGTCGATGACTTCGGGGTGCGCAGCGGCTTTCGCGCCGTCTACGGTCTTGCACGGATGCCGCGGCCGAAGGCGCTGGCCGCCTTCGGCGAGCGCTGGAAGCCCTACCGCAGCACCGCCGCGTGGTACCTGTGGCGGGCGCTCGAACTGAAGCGGGCCGGGACGTTGCCCGAACCCGTGGAACGCATCCGGCTGCCGCGCATCAGGAAGAAGCGTCGCAGCGCCCGCGCAACGGCACCGGCCGCCGGGGGGCGCGGCAAGATGCGGCCGTCGCAGCGGCGCACGGCGCGCGCGCCACGCCTCAGGGGCGCCGATGCTTCTTCAGCTCCGCCTCGACGATCGGATGGACGAAGTCGTGCACGTCGCCGCCGAGCACCGCGATCTCACGCACCAGTGTCGAGGAGATGAACGTGAACTGCTCTGTCGGCGTGAGGAACACCGTCTCGAAGTGGCGATCCAGGTGCCGCGACATGTTGGCGAGCTGAAACTCGAACTCAAAATCCGACACCGCGCGCAGACCGCGCACGATCACCACGTTCTGGTACTGCCGCGCGAATGCGACCGTCAGGCCCGAATAGCCGTGCACCTCGACGTTCGCGAGGTCGCTCAACACGCGGCGCGCCAGCTCCACCCGCTTCTCCAGCGGGAACATCGGTGTCTTGTTGGGGTTGGCAGCGATCGCGACGATCACGCGGTCGAAAATGCCGGCCGCGCGGCGGATGAGATCCTGGTGCCCATTGGTGATCGGGTCGAACGTGCCCGGATAGACGGCGTTGCGTTTCATGCGGCGTGCGATGCCCGTGGCGCGGCGTGCGCGAACAGATGATAACCGACCTCGCCGGCCTGCTTCGCCTTGAGCGGGCGCCAGCTCCCGGGTACGGGTGGCATCCCCTGGCGCGCCGCGCATTCAACATAGATCCGCGCGCCGTCGGCGAGCCAGTGCCGTTCCTCGAGCAGCGCCGCGGCGCGCGCCAGCAGCCGCGAGGCGAACGGCGGGTCGAGGAATACGATGTCGTAGGGCTGCGCGGCGCCGGCCAGGTAACGCAGGGCGTCGCCGCGCTCGACCCGCGCATCCGTCGCCTGCCATTCCACGAGCCGCGCGCGCAACGCGCGAGCTGCAGCGTCGTTCATCTCGACGAAAGTGACATGCGCGGCGCCGCGTGACAGCGCCTCGAGACCCAGCGCGCCGCTGCCGGCAAACAGGTCGAGGCAGCGCGCCCCGAGGGTGGCGGTTCCCAGCCAGTTGAACAGCGTCTCGCGCACGCGATCGGGGGTCGGACGGATGACGGCGGCGGCGGGAAAGCGCAGTTTCCTTCCGCGCCAGCTGCCGCCGATGATGCGCAATACGCGTGCTTGTGAGGCACGCCTGGCAGGGGCGGTCGAGCGCGTGCCTGACTTGCCAGCGGACATCGAGCGCTGTTGCGTGCCTTACGTGGCGCACCTTGCCACTATTCTCACCCTAAGCGTACTCTAGCTTGCCTCGAGAAGCGCTCTAGCAGCACCGGCGGGAGGGGGCACGGCCGGTGAGCCACGGCAGAACAATCGGGTGGCTCGCGATCACATCAATAAAACGCCGACCGCCGCAGCGTCGACTGACGCACGGTAAGGACGGCTCAGGAGTTTCGAGGGATATGAAAAAACTCAT
>DATIZW010000126.1:0-5125 GCA_035516875.1 Steroidobacteraceae bacterium | reverse complement strand
TGCCATGAAGGGCAGCGTCCTCGACCTTGCGGTCGGGGTCGTGATCGGCGCCGCCTTTGGCAAGATCGTCGCCTCGCTGGTCGGCGATCTGATCATGCCCGCGCTTTCCCCGGTCCTCGGAAGCGTGAATTTCACGGACCTTGCCGTGCAGATCACCACCAATGCGCAGGGAAAGCCGGTGATGCTCCGCTACGGCGCCTTCCTGCAAACCATCTTCGAGTTTCTGGTGATTGCGTTTTCGATCTTCATCGTCATCAGGGGCATCAACAAGCTCAAGCGGCCCGCGCCCAATGCGCCGCCGCCACCGCCTTCGCGGAGCGAGGTATTGTTGCAGGAAATAAAGGATTTACTCGCCAAGAAGTAGAATTTGTTTCTTTTTTGATACGACGGGAAGAATAGCCATACAGCTGGCTAGACACTGTGCCCTCGGGACTGAATTCGTGTTCGGGCTTTGAGGCTGCGGCGCCCGCGTGGGGAAGGCGCAGAGCCCGGCGAGTTGTGAGCGAGCGGCTAAAGCCGGTCCGACTTCTCCGTTTCCGCTGCGCGGAAGGCATCACGCGTCAGGTTCTCGCACCCGCTGGCAGTGACCGCCAGGTCGTCCTCGATGCGAATGCCGCCGAAGCGAGAGAGCGCCTCGACACGTGACCAGTTGATGTGACGCGCGCGAGCGTCGGCGCGCGCCGCCGCGAGCAGCTGTGCGATGAAGTAGATACCTGGCTCCATGGTGACCACGAAGCCTTCCTCGAGTACGCGCGTCAGCCGCAGATAGGGGTGTCCCTGCGGCCGCGGGATCTCGCCGCCGTCGGGATCGCGCATCAAGCCGCCCACGTCGTGCACCTCGAGACCGAGCAGGTGACCGATACCGTGGGGCAGGAATACGGACGTAACGCCGCTGACCACGGCTTCTTCGGCGCTGCAGCGGATCAGGCCGGCCTCGCGAAGTACCTCGCCCGTGCGCCGATGTGCCTCGAGGTGCACATCGCGCCAGTCGACGCCGGCACGCACGCTCGCGCATAGCGACTGCTGCATGTGCTCCATACGCCCGATGAGTGTGGCGAAGTCGCGGTCGGCCGAATGGGTACGGGTGATATCGCTCGCGTAGCCGGCAAACTCGGCGCCGGCGTCGATGAGCAGCGACAGCCGCTCGCGGGGCGAGTGCCGCTCGAGCAGCTGATAGTGCAGGACCGCGCCGCTCGCGTTCAGGGCGACGATGGGGTTGTAGGGAAGCTCCTGCTCGCGCAGCCCGCAAGCCTCGAGAAAGGCGAGCTCGATCTCGAACTCGGAGGCTCCGGCGCCGAAGGCCGCGGCCGCGGCGCGGTGGCCGAGCGCCCCAAGCCGGTTCGCCTCCCGCATGCAGGCGAGTTCGTAAGGGGTCTTGGCCGCACGCGCATAATCCAGCCGCCGCATGAGCGGTTGCGGATTGACGGCCCCGACTCCCCAGGCGGTGAGCTCGATAAACGCATCGCCGACGTAGGCCGCACGGGAGAGGTCCACTGGGAGCTCGGCACGCGCCGCGGCGCGATCGGCGGCGATGCGCACGTCGAAGTGGCGCACCCAGTAACCCTGCGGCACATCGGCCGGTTTGTACCAATAGTCCTGCGGCCGCTCGACGATCAGCCGTGGCACGGATCCCGGCTCGAACCAGATGAAGCTGCCCGGAGCGTCCGCAAGCGGTGCCCACACCTTGAACGGGGCATTCGTCTCGAAGGGATAGGTCCGGTCGTCCTCGAAGACCGGCACCGGCGAGCCGGCGTACACCAGGAGTGCATCGTAGCCGCACGCCTCGAGTGCGCTGCCGGAGCGCCGGCACACCTCCTGAAGATGCGCACCAAAGCTGCCGTCGAGCCTCGCCGCGAGGTGCCCGTTCGAACTCTTAGCTGACATGCCAGTCCCCTAACTAACTTAGCCGTGAGCTGTCGCTCCAAACCGACATTTGTATCTTCACCCGCCAATTTCCAATCGTACCGGGACTTCTATAGAATTTGCGGTCCGCGTTGCCCGGAACGGGCCACGGAACGACCGAGAAGGGTCGTAGTCTCACCCACACAACTCTTGCTTCTCTCCGGGGTACCGATCGATGAAAACCAAACTTGCTCTTAGCGCAATTGTTGCCGCGCTGATGCTGACGGCCTGCGCGAAGCAGGAATCCGCAGGCACTGATCAGGCTGCAACTCCTCCTGCTCCGGCCGCTCCCGCCGCTGACGCCAGCCAGGCCGCGGGCCAGGCTGGCCAGGCCGCTCAGGCGGCCGGTGATGCCGCGCAGTCCGCCGCCGGCTCTGCAGCACCGGCAACACCGCCGCCAGCTGATAACTCGGCACCGCCGAAGCAGTAAGCCCCGCGCTTACAGCTCAAGGAAACATGGCCCGGATGGCTCGCGCGCCGCGAGCTGTCCGGGCCATTTTCATTTCCAGACAGTCGACATTCCGTAAACAGCGCAGCCGGCACGCGCGCCGGCGCGCTGGAAATGACGCGATCGTAAGGTGACTTCGGCGTGCTCCGGCGCGTAAGGTTTCGACATGATCGGAGTGAGTGTCAGCGTTCGTGATGCCCGGGCGGCGCCCGCTGACCGGCTGTGGATCCAGAGCGTCTACCGTGACTATCTCGACGACCTGAACCCGGGCACCGGAGTGTTTCCCGCGCTCGGCGAGGTCGGGCACCGCGAGCCCGACCAGATCGCCCACTGGTTTGGCGACCCCAACACTTTCCCGCTCGTCATCGTCAAGGGAAGCGAGCCGGTGGGATTTGCCCGCGTGCTGCGCGCCGTGGCTTCGCCGCGCGAGCCGCGCATCGACTATCGCATGGCGGAGTTCTTCGTCACCCGCACGCGACGGCGACTCGGCATCGGGCGCATCGCGGTGCAGCTCATCCTGAGTCGCTTTGCCGGGCGCTGGGAGATTACCGAGTACCTGCGCAATGCTCCCGCCGTGACGTTCTGGCGCCGCGTGGTCGCTGCCTACACGCGCGGCAGCTACCAGGAGCGCATCATCAACGGCGAAGTGCACCACGTGTTCGATTCGGAGAAGCCGCGCCCGGCGTAGCGCGGGCCGTTGGCGGAATCGCGCTCCCAGCGGTCGCAGTGTGCGCCGCTCACCGCGGGCGCGATTTCGCCGAGTGGCCGGCTGCCTGGGCGCAGCCGCCGCAGGCGCTGAGCTGCCGCGCCAGCGTGCGCTCGCGCAGCCGCGCAAGGCCCGGCAAGGCGCGCAGCACCGGCAGCCCCTCGAGAGCAGTGAGCGCGCGCAGCCGCAGGCGCACCGAGGCGAGTCGCCAGGCGCTGAAGAGCGCAGAGGCGACGACCAGCAGCGCGACCAACAGCTGCTGCAGCAGCAGGCTCATGCGGCCCCCGTGAGCGGCCTGCTCACGCGGCACCGGCGCCGAGCGCGAGCGCCACTCGATAGGTGAGCAGCGCACCGAGATAGGCGAGCGCGAACAGGTACAGCGCCATGTACAGGGGATAGCGCCAGGAGTTGGTTTCGCGCCGCACCACCGCGAGCGTCGACAGGCACTGCGGCGCGAACACGTACCAGGCGAGCAGGGACAGCCCGGTCGCCAGGCTCCAGCCGCGCGCGATGACAGGCGTCAGCGCGCCGGCGACGTCGCTCGCGCCGGACATTGCGTACACCGTGCCGAGCGCGCTCACCGCCACTTCCCGCGCGGCGAGTCCCGGGACCAGCGCGATCGAGATCTGCCAGTTGAAGCCGATCGGCGCGAACAGGAACTCGAGCCCGCGGCCGAGCAGCCCGGCGATGCTGTACTGGATGGCCGGCCCGGTCGCGCCCGCCGGCGGCGCCGGGAAGCTCGCGAGGAACCACAGCACCACCATGAGCGTGAGGATGATGGTGCCGACGCGTGTGAGGAAGATGCGCGCACGCTCCCACAGACCGAGCAGCAGGTTCGACAGGTGCGGCAGGCGGTACTCAGGCAGCTCCAGCAGCAGCGGCCGGTACTCGCCGCGCATCACCGTACGCTTGAGAGCGAAGGCGACCGCCAGCGCGCTGGCGACACCGGCGACGTACAGCGCAAACAGCACGAGTCCGCGCAGGTTGAAGATCCCCAGCGCGCGTTGCGGAATGAAGGCCCCGATCAGCAGAGCGTACACCGGCAGCCGCGCCGAACAGGTCATGAGCGGCGCGATCATGATGGTCGCGAGGCGGTCGCGCGAAGAGGGTATGGTGCGCGCGGCCATGATGCCGGGAATCGCGCAGGCGAAGCTCGACAGGAGCGGAATGAAGGCGCGTCCCGAAAGGCCGACGCGTCCCATCAGACGATCGAGCATGAACGCCGCGCGCGGCAGGTAGCCGGAATCCTCGAGCGCCAGGATGAACAGGAACAGGATCAGGATCTGCGGCAGGAATACGAGCACGCTGCCGGCGCCGGCGATCACGCCGTCGAGCAGCAGGCCGCGCAGCGGTCCGGGCGGCAACACCTTGGCGAGATGAGCCGCTGCCGACTGCACGCCGAGGTTGATGAGGTTCTGTGGCGCCTTGGCCCAGCTGAACACCGCCTGGAACATGAGGAACAGCACGGTCGCGAGCAGCAGCGGACCGGTGACCGGGTGCAGCACGAGGGCATCGAGTCGCGTGAGCGCCGCGAGCCGCGCGGGGACGCGGTAACCGCTGTCGTGGAGCACGCGACGCACCTCGCGTTGCGTCGCCTCGATCTCGGCGGCGCTCGCGGGCGCGGGCGCGGCGAGCGGCGTGCGCGTGCCGGCGAGCGCGCGCTCGGCGAAGCCGTAGGCGTCAATGGCCTCGACGAGCTCGCGCTCACCGCCCGCTCGCACGGCGACCGTCGGCACCACCGCTATCCCGAGCGCCCGCTCGAGCGCGGCGCGGTCGAGCCCGTAGCCGCGCTGAGCCGCGACGTCACTCATGTTGAGTGCAATGATCATCGGTCGACCGAGGCGCTTGAGGTCGAGCACCAGGCGCAGATTCAGCCGCAGGTTGGTTGCATCGACCACGCACACCAGCAGGTCCGGTGGCGGCTCGGTGGCATGGCGCCCGAGCACCACATCGCGGGCGATCGCCTCGTCGAGGGTCGCGGGCTCGAGACTGTAGGCGCCGGGCAGATCGACGACGCGGAAGGTGCGCCCGCTACGCGGCCCGATGAAGCGGCCTTCCTTGCGCTCGAC
>DATIZW010000125.1:0-2521 GCA_035516875.1 Steroidobacteraceae bacterium | reverse complement strand
AGTGCTCTGATGGCCGCTGCTGCAGTGGCACTGCAGGTGAGCACAACCTTCTGGCTCACGGCAGTGGCGCGCACGCTGGCGAACGCATTCGCCGTGCTGACGCTCGTGCCCCTCATCCTCCATGGCGCGTCCTGGGTGCGGCAGGGCTGCCCGCCGCTACGAAGGAGAAGCGTGGCAGAGGCGTGCCTGCTGCTGATCATGCTCGTCTCCGCCGCGCTTGCGGCCTTCGTGGCGCCGAGGAGCGTGACGGTGTTCTCCTCGGCGCTGCAGTACGCCCCCTTTGTGATCCTGCTGTGGGCGGCGGTGCGCTTCGGAGTCGTCGGGGCCTGCGGCTCCGTGCTGATTCTGGGCGTGCTCGCGACCTGGGGCGCGCTCAGCCGGTCCGCTCCGCTCCTCGGTCAGACCCCCGGCGAGTACGTCGTGTCGCTGCTGCTGTTTCTGGTGCTCACCAGCGTCTCGCTGCTGCTCCTGGCTGCGGCGCTCGAGGAGCGCCGCACTCTTGAACAGGCGAACGCCGCGACCGAGGCACGCTTCCGCACGATCTTCGAGCACAACCTGATGCCGATCATCATCTGGCGCTCGGACGGCCGCATCCTCGATGCGAACCAGGCCTTCTTCCGCCTGACGGGTTATGAGCGCACCGCATTCAGTGCGGGCCGCTTCTTCATTGACGCGCTGCTGGCACCTTCGGTCGCCGCTGCGCTCGCTCCTCAGGCGGCCGCGAGGCCGAGTCTCAACGCGGAATCGGCCCCGCTCGAGGGTGAGCTCATCCGCTGCGATGGGCGGCGGATTCCCGTGCTGATCGGCGGCTGCCGGTTTTCCGGATCCTCGGGTGACAGCACGGCATACGTATTCGATCTGTCCTCGCTGCGCCACGCCGAAGCGCAGCAGCGCGGGGCGGAGCTGCTGCATTCGGCAGTCCTTGCCTCCGTTCACGATCAGATCGCAGTGCTCGATCGGGCGGGTGTGATTCTCGAGACGAACGAGTCATGGCGGCGTTTCATCGAGTCGTCAGAGATCCTCCCCATCAGACGCGCCCACGTCGGCGCCAACTACCTCGAGGCGTGCCGCTCGGCTGCGGGGCGTGGCGATGCTGTGGGCAGCGAGCTCGCCGGGTATCTCCGCGAGGTACTGGAAGGCTTGTCCCCCCGGCGCGAGCTCGAGTACTCCCGGGAGACGTCCGAGGGCAGGCGCTGGTACGAGATCTCCATCGAGCGGCTGCGCCGTCCGCAAGGCGGCGCGGTCGTCACGCGCGCCGATGTCACTGCGCGCCAGCAGGCGCTCGAGCAGGCGCGTGAGCAGCGCGAGCAGCTGGCACACCTCGGGCGGGCTGCCGTACTGGGGGAGCTTTCGGGGGCGTTCGCGCACGAGCTCGCGCAGCCGCTCACCGCCATTCTCGGGAACGCCGAAGCCGCGCTGCAGCTGCTACCGACCGACGCGCCGGTGCTGCAAGAGATCAGTGACATCCTGCGCGACATCATCCGCGACGACGTGCGCGCCGCCGAAATGATCCACAGGCTGCGCTCGATGCTTGCGCGGGGCGAGACCGAGCGCCAGCCGGTCGCGCTTAATCGGGTGGTTTGCGACGTGCTCGCACTGATGCACAGCGACCTCCTGGCGCGACACGTATCGGTGAGCCTGCAGCTCGATCCGCGCTTGGTGCTCGTGCTCGCCGACCCGGTGCAGCTGCAGCAGGTCCTGCTGAATCTGATCCGCAACGCCTGCGAGGCGATGGCGGAGTGTCCCCTTACCGAGCGGCGGCTGACGATCGTGACGCGCCCCCTGGAGGAGGGTCGGACCGTGGAATGCTCGGTCACCGACTCGGGCCGCGGCATCCCGGCGGGTGATGCCGATCGCATCTTCAAGCCCTTTTTCACCACCAAGAAGCAGGGGCTTGGCCTCGGGCTAGCGATCTGCCGTTCCATCGTCGAGGCGCACGGTGGACGGTTGTGGGCAGAGAATGTGGCAGTCCGTCGCGGTGCAATATTCCGCTTTACGGCGCGCCCGGCTACGGAGTCTTTCCATAGCACGTCGGTAGAAGGTCCAACTGGCGCCGCTGCCCGCCATGTTGCCAACTGTTCGCCGTGATGACAGCGGCGCGGCGGCTGATCGCGGTGGTAGACGACGAGGCGTCGGTGCGGTGTGCGCTTGCGCGCATGCTGAACGCCTCGCAGTTCGAAGTGGATGTATTCGCCTCGGGGAGGGAGTTTCTCGAGGCGGTGCAGGTTCGCCGCCCCGACTGCGTGGTGCTCGATTACCACATGCCGGGTCTCAACGGGCGGGATGTGCAGCGTCAGCTGACGAGCGCGCAGATCCGTATTCCCGTCATCGTCGTGACGGCTCACGAGCAGCCGGCGCTGCGGGAGCAATGTCTCGCCGCGGGCGCGGTGGCCTATCTCGCCAAGCCACTACGCCGGGAGCGCCTGGTCAGCGCGATCCACGATGCGATGAGCCTGGGCCCCGGTCCCACCCAACCTCGCTGAGCAGGACGGCGGAGCCAGAGCCCGTGCTTTCCACGGCT
>DATIZW010000124.1:0-2709 GCA_035516875.1 Steroidobacteraceae bacterium | reverse complement strand
GCAGACCGACGAGCAGATCGACGCCTTCATCCGCGCCAAGGCCGAGAGCGCCTTTCACCCGTGCTGCACGTGCCGCATGGGCCGTCCGGCGGACCCGCTGGCGGTGGTCGACAGCCAGGCGCGCGTCATCGGTGTGGAGGCGCTGCGGGTGGTCGACTCCTCCATCATGCCCTCGATCACCACCGGCAATCTCAACGCGCCGACCATCATGCTGGCGGAGAAGGCCGCCGATCACATTCGCGGCGTCGCGCTGCTGCCGCGCGCGAGCGTGCCGTACTACAGCGCGCCGGCGTGGGAAAGCGGGCAACGATGATCGGGCCGCCGGGCGCGGTGGCGTGCGCCGCGTCGCGGCGGGTAACGCCTTAGTCCCGATAGCGCGTGAGAGCGTCCCCGAGCGCTTCCTTCAGGCTCCCGAGCCACGGCTCGTAGTGGCGCCACTGATCGAGTGCCTCCCGATAGATCGGCTGACGGACCTGCTCGGAGCTCGCGGTGCGCACGCTGCGCTCGGTCCGGTAAAACTCGACACACGCCGGCTCGAACTCGAGTCCGCAATAAGCGAGCAGCCGGCGGACATTCCCTTCGAGATCGGCGACCACCTCCTCGTACTGCACCCGCAGGACCCGCCCAGGCAGCACCGTATCCCAGTGTCGCATGAGCTCGAGGTACGTCCGATAGTAGCGGGCGATGTCCTCGACGCTGTAGGCGAATTCCTGGCCGTGAGCAAACAGCTGCTTGAGGTTGCCGAAGCAGCAGGCCATCGGCTCCCGCCGGGCGTCGATGATCCTGGCACGGGGGAGCATCAGGTGGATGAGGCCGACATGCCGGAAGTTGTTCGGCATCTTGTCGATGAAGTGCGCCTTGCCGCTGCGGTAGCTGCGCGTGTCGTGCAGATACTTCTCGCCGAGACGGCGGAAGTCCGCATCGCTGAGCTGCGTGAGCCCGGCTGGGTAGCGCGGGTTGTCCGCCTGCCAGTCGCGGCCCTGGAGCTCGACCACCATGCGCGGAATGTCGGCGAGCTCGTGCGTACCCTCGACCGCGGAGTGTGACGCCAGGATCTGCTCGATCAGCGTCGATCCGGAGCGAGGCAGGCCGACGATGAATATCGGGTCCGCGGCGGGCGCGCCGCTCGCTCCATGGCGGGTGAAGAGCTCCCGCGTACACACTTCGATCTGCAGGCGGGTATTGAGCTCGATGACCTCCGGCCGGTAGCGGCTCGCGGCCCGCTTGAGCGCATTCCCGCGTGCGTAGTACCCGAAGGAGGCGGCATACTCCCCGCGGTCTTCGAGAGCCTTCCCGAGTGCGAAGCACAGGTGATAGCGGTCGATCGTCCCGGTCGTCGCTGCCGCTTCCGCGGCGCGCATCTGCCCGAGCTCCGCGTCCGCAAAGCGGTAGGTCTTGAGATTGGCGAGACTCCACCAGGCATCGCCGAAGCCCTCGCGTGCGGCAGCGGCGGCGTGATATTCGGCGACCGCTGGCGCGCGCTGCCCGAGTGTCTTCAGCGAGTGCGCGATGGACAGGTGCAGCTCGGCGGGTTGCAGGGCGCCCGGAAGTAGCGCCCGGTACAGTTCAATGGCACGTTCATGCTGGCCGAGGCCGACGCAGGTCATGGCATACAGTGTGCGGTAGTCGCGGTTGGCAGGGTCCACGGCGAGCAGCTTCTCTGCCTGCTCCCGCGCCTGCGGATAGAGGTGTCGGCGGCACAGAACCTGAGCACACTCGAAGCGCGCTGCGTGGTAGGTGGGCTCGAGCTCGAGCACCGCCTCGAGCAGCAGCTGAGCATCATCGAGTACATCGTGCTCCATGCCGATGCGCGCGAGCAGGCGCATGGCCTCGACGTGGTGGCCCTGCTTCAGCAGGAAATCGCGCACGATCCGCTCGGACTCCGCGAGCTCACCGTCGTAGAAGAGGGCCGTCGCGGTCACGACCGCGGCGGGCAGCTTCTTCAGGGTCACCACGTGCGCAGCCGCGTTGGCAGCGGCCGCGGCATCCCCGGTCATGCCGTATAGACCCTCGAGCATCTGCCAGCTGGCGGGGAGGGCGGGGTTGACATTCACGCCGCGCAGGAACGCCTCGATCGCCTGCGGCGCCTGCTTGAGCGCCACATAACAGTACCCGAGCTCCTGGTACAGGCGGCTGAAGCGTGGATGGAGCTGCTCGAGCCTGGCGAGCGTGCCGAGTGCTGCCGCGGTGTGGCCCAGCATGCGCTGCGACACTGCCCGCAGGTACAGGACTTCGCAATTCTCCGGGTGAGCAGGCGACAGCGCATCGACCGCCCGCAGCGCCTCCGCGAACCGGTGCTCCTTCACCAGCTCGCGAATCGGTCCAATCTCCGCTTTCAGCGCCGCCGCCACTGCGCAATAGTGCCCTCAGCGCGCCAAGATTGCGCGCTCACGGGCCCGGCGCCGGCATTCGGCCCGCGACCTGCCTTAGAACTGGTACCCGAACGTACCCGTGATCACCCTCGGTCGCAGCGGCGTCTGTGCGGTAATGAATTGCTGCGAGCTGATGAAGGTGCTCGCGTTGGAGTTGCTCAAGTTCTCGCAGGTGAGTGCGAAACGCCAGGCATCCTTTGAGACCCCGATCGCTGCGTCGTAGGTCGTATAGGCCGGATTCTCGAACCGTCCTCTCGAAGTACTGACGGCTCCGCCGAGGGCATATGTCGGATTCGCGCCCGCCTGGGTGAAGGAATGGGCGGTATGAAACGCACCG
>DATIZW010000123.1:0-5426 GCA_035516875.1 Steroidobacteraceae bacterium | reverse complement strand
GGCGGCGGAGGACCTGACATTCCAGGTGCAGCCGGGTGAGGTGCTCGGCTTCCTCGGACCGAACGGCGCCGGCAAGACGACCACCATGCGCATGCTCGCCGGCTTCGTCACACCCTCCTCCGGCAGCGCCACCATCTGCGGGCACGACGTCGAGGCCGAGCCGCTCGCCGCGAAGTCGGCGCTCGGCTACCTGCCCGAGGGCGCGCCGCTTTACGGCGAGATGACCGTGTGGCGCTTTCTCAACTTCATCGCCGACCTGCGTGCGCTCGAGGGCACGCGGCGCGAGGCGCGGCTTGCGCACGTCATCGAGCATCTGCAGCTCGGCAGCGTACTCGAGCAGACCATCGACACGCTCTCCAAGGGCTTCCGGCGCCGGGTCGGTCTCGCCCAGGCCATCGTGCATGATCCGCCGGTGCTGATCCTCGACGAGCCGACCGATGGCCTCGACCCGAACCAGAAGCACGAGGTGCGCACGCTCATCAACGACATGGCGCGCGACAAGATCATCGTCATCTCCACGCACATCCTCGAGGAGGTCGATGCGGTGTGTACGCGCGCGATCATCATCTCGCGCGGCCGTATCGTCGCCGACGACACCCCGACGGGGCTCGCCGCGCGCTCGCGCTACCACAACGCGGTATCGATGCAGCTCGAGCAACCCGCGCAGCTCGCCGCCGCACGCGCCGCGGTGGCGGCGCTGCCCGCAGTGGCCGACGTCGAGGTAAGCGAGCGAGACGCGCGGCTCACCGCACTGCCGAAATCCGGCGCCACCATCCTCCCGGCGCTGTCCGAGCTCGCCGCGCGGCAGGGACTGAAGCTCAAGGAGCTGCACCTGGAGTCCGGACGCCTCGACGAGGTGTTCCGCACGATTACCGCCTGAGGGAGAGCAACGACGCATGGGTAACGTGGGCATCATCATGCGCCGCGAACTCGCGAGCTACTTCGCGACGCCGCTCGCGTACGTGTTCATTTTCATCTTCCTGGTGCTGGCGAACGCCTTCACCTACTACCTCGGCGGTTTCTACGAGCATGGCCAGGCCGATCTCGACGCGTTCTTCACCTTTCATCCCTGGCTGTACCTGTTCCTGATCCCGGCGATCGCGATGAAGCTCTGGGCCGAGGAGCGCAAGTCCGGGAGCATCGAGCTGCTCATGACGCAGCCCGTGAGCCTGCGCGATGCAGTGCTCGGCAAGTTCCTGGCGGCGTGGCTGTTCACGGCGCTCGCGCTGGCACTCACTTTTCCGCTATGGATCACGGTGAACTACCTCGGCCACCCGGACAACGGCGCCATCCTCGCCGCCTACCTCGGCAGCCTCATGCTCGCCGGCGGCTTTCTCGCGGTCGGCTCGTGCATGTCGGCCCTCACCCGCAACCAGGTGGTCGCCTTCATCCTCGGGGTGGTGGTGTGCTTCGCGTTCCTGCTCGCCGGCTTCCCCCTGGTGCTCGATGCGTTTCGCGCCTGGGCACCGCAATGGCTGGTGGATGTAATCGCCTCGCTCTCGTTCCTCACCCATTACGAATCGATCATGAAAGGCGTCATCGACGTGCGCGACCTCCTCTACTTCGCGATGCTCATCGGCCTTTTCCTGGCGGCGACCGGGGTCGCGCTCGAGCTGCGCAAAGCGGACTAGCGGGAGCGCACCGAAGCCATGAACAGACGTTGGACACTCGGCGGCGGCACCATGGTGGCGCTCGTGCTGCTCTTCATCGGGCTCACGGTGCTGTTCAATTACGCGCTGCGCGGCTGGCGGCTCGATCTCACGCAGAACCACCTGTACACCACCGCGCCGGGCACCGATCGCATCCTCGCCAGCATCAAGGAGCCGATCAACCTCTACTTCTTCTTCTCGGATAAGACCGCGAGCGGACTGCCGCAGCTGAAAACCTACGGGGTGCGGGTGCGCGAGTTTCTCGAGGAGCTGGTGGCCCGCTCCCGTGGCAAGCTGCGCCTGCACGTCATCGACCCCCAGCCTTTCTCCGAGGAAGAGGATCGCGCCGCCGAGCTCGGCATACGCGGGACGCCGCTCGGCGGCGTCAACGGCTCGTTCTACTTCGGCCTCGCCGGCACCAACTCCACCGACGGCAAGGCCGCGATCGAGTTCTTCGATCCCAACAAGGAGCAGTTCCTCGAGTACGACGTGGTCAAGCTCGTCTATCAGCTCGCCAACCCGAAGAAGCCGGTGGTCGCATGGCTGTCCACGCTGCCGATGGGACCGGGCTTCGACCCGCGGACCGCCCAGGTGCGCGAGCCATGGATGGTGTACAGCGACGCCCAGCAGCTCTTCGACCTGCGGCCGCTCGAGCCGAGCGCGACGCACATCGACCCCGACGTGAACGTGCTGGTGCTGGTACACCCGAAGAATCTCTCCCCGGCGACTCAGTTCGCGATCGACCAGTTTGCGCTGCGCGGCGGCCACATCCTGGCGTTCGTCGACCCGCTCGCCGAGTCAGACCCGGCGGGCGCCAACGCGCAGAATCCGATGGCGGCGATGGGCGCCGACAAGTCCTCGCATCTCACGCCGCTGTTGAACGCCTGGGGCGTGCAGTTCAATCCCAACGAAGTGATCGCCGACCGCGGGCATGCGCTGTCGGTCACGATGCGCCAGGGCGAGGAGCCGGTGATGCACCTCGGGGTACTCGGGCTCGACAAGAGCAGCTTCGCCCCCGAGGACGTGATCACCGCCGGACTCTCCACGGTCAACGTCGCGACCGCGGGCTACTTCGAGCCGCGTAAGGACGGGCAGGGCTGCCAGCCGGTGAAGGGCGCTGCCAGCTGCTTCGAGCCGCTGCTGCTGTCGAGCAGCGATGCCGAGCCGCTGCCCGTCGCGCGCTTTCGCATGCTGATGGATCCGGCGACGCTGCAGGAGGGTTTCAAGCCCACTGGCCACCGCTACGTCATCGGCGCACGCGTCACCGGCAACGTGCAGAGCGCGTTCCCCGCGGGAGCGCCCGCCGGCGTCACGGTCGCACCGGGCGAGAAAGTCCTCAAGGCGTCGGCGCAGCCGCTCAACCTCGTGGTGTTTGCCGACACCGACATGCTGTCGGATTACCTGTGGGTACGCGAGCAGAACTTCTTCGGCCAGCGCCTCACGCAGGCCTGGGCCAGCAACGGCGACCTGGTGGAGAACGCACTCGACAACCTCGCTGGCAGCGCAGATCTGATCAGCGTGCGCGGCCGCGCCTCCTACAGCCGCCCGTTTGAGCGGGTGGACAAGCTGCGTCGTACGGCCGACGAGCGCTTCCGCGCCGAAGAGCAGGAGCTCGAGCAGCAGTTGCGCGATGCGGAAGCGAAGCTGACGGCGCTCGAGTCCAAGGGTGGTGACAAGGGCGACAAGACCGCGCTGATCATCACGCCCGAGCAGGAGCAGGAGATCGAGCACTTCCAGACCGAGAAGCTGCGCATCCGCAAGGAGCTGCGCGCGGTGCGCGCCGGCCTCGATGCGGACATCAAACACATGGGCAACGTCCTCAAGATCGTCGACATCATCGTGGTGCCCGCGGCGTTCGCGCTCATCGCGTTGGGGATCGCAGCCTGGCGCCGGCGCCGGCGCCTGCCTCCCCCCGCCGCGGCTGCGGGAGGTGAGCCGTGAGCGCCCGCCGCGTCGGGGTGCTCCTCATCGCGGGGCTCGCCGTGATCGCGTTTGCCATCTGGCTGTCCTCACGGCGGCATCTCGACCGTGACATGGCGGCGGGCGACCTGGTGCTGCCCGGCCTGCAGCAGAGCGTCAACGCGGTTGCCACGGTCACGCTGCGCAAGGGCGACGACACCCGCACGACACTGAAGAAAGAGACCGCGGACTGGAGCGTCGCTGAGCGCGGCTGGCCGGCCGACGTCAGCAAGGTGCGCAAGCTCCTGCTTGACCTCGGCGCCCTCAACATCGTCGAGGAGAAGACACGCCTCCCGGCCAACTATGCGGCGCTGGGCGTCGAGGACGTCAGCTCACCGAAGGCGACCGGCACACTCATCGACGTCGCCGCTCCCTCACGCAGCTGGCGGCTGATCATCGGCAAGTCCTCGACCGCCAAGGCCGGGTTCGTGCGCGTCGCCGGGGCGCCGCAGAGCTTGCTCGCGGCGCCGCTGCTGAGCGTCGACGCCGATCCCAAGGGATGGCTCGATCGCACGCTCCTCGACATCCCCCTCGAGCGCGTGCGCGAGGTCGCGGAGAAGCCCAACCAGGGGCCCGCCTACGTCGCCTCACGTGAGAAGAAGGAGCAGAACAACTTCACCGTGAGCCCGCTCCCCAAGGGACGTGCGCTGACCGGGCCCGCCGCCGCCGAGCCGCTCGCGGGCGCGCTCGCCTCACTCACCCTCGATGACGTGCGCAAGGTGAGCGGCGCGAGCGACGCACCGCTCACGCACGCGGTGTACAGCACCTTCGACGGACTGCAGCTCGAGCTCTCCGGCCGCAAGGACGGCACTCACGACCTGGTGCTGATCAGCGCACGCTCGAGCGCGAAGGAGAGCGCTGCGGAAGCCGACAAGCTCAACGCACGCCTCAATGGCTGGGAATTCGAGATCCCGGACTACAAGTACAACGCGATCTTCACGCCGCTCGAGGAGCTGCTGGAAAAGCCGCCCGAGCCTGCCAAGAAGACCGCGGCCGCCACGAAGAAGACCGCGGGTGCGGGGGCGCATCCTGCAGCCACCTCGCCGGCCGCCTCACCGGCCGCCTCACCGGCCGCCTCGCCACCGACGTCGCGATAGCACCTTTTCCGGATGGTTAACCGACGGCCGTTGGTTAACTATCGACAAACGGTGGCGGACGTACTGCGAGTCCGCGCCACCGCCAGGCAGTACCGCCTATGGCTTCACCTGCGACATGATCGCAAGCGGCCGCCCCTCCGGGTCCTTGAAGTGAGCCATCCATTCCTCGGTGCCGTCGGCGTGGCGGTGGATCATGTGTGGGACATCGCCGAACTCGACGCCGCGTGCACGGAGTGCTTCGTAGGCGGCGCGGATGTCCTCGACCCGCAGGTACAGAATCGATTCGGGGCCCGGCTTCGCTTCAGCGCTCAGGTAGAGCCGCGTGCCGCCGCAGTCGAAGAAGGCGAACGAGCCGAAGGTATAGAGGTGGCGTAGACCGAGTGTCTGGCCGTACCACGCCTCGGACTCCTTGATGTCGCGCACCGTGCGCGAGATCTGCGCCAGCGCGCCAAGCCTTACCGTACTCGCCATGGGTCTCTCCTTGCGGCCGAGCGCACTCGAGCGTGGCTCGCGGAACCAACGGCGCAGCGCCTGGCGGTTGGCGACGCCGAGCTTGGCCACGGCGTTGGCGACTTGGTACTTCACGGCGTCACGGCTGATGCCGCGGCGCGCTGCGATCTCGCGATTGCTCAGCCCATGCTGAATGGCGTGCACGACGCGCCACTCGGTGGGCGTCAGGACATCGTCGTGGGGCGGGCGCCCCCTGCGCGAGCGGGTCATG
>DATIZW010000122.1:0-3073 GCA_035516875.1 Steroidobacteraceae bacterium | reverse complement strand
TGATCGTCGTGACCTGCCGACACTGCAAGCACTCACGCGAGCTGACGCCGGCATTCCTGGCGCGTCACTGCCGCGCCGGCTGGGACGAGCCGGTCGCGAAGATCATCGCGCGATTCCGCTGCCGTTGCGGCAGGAAGCTGGTCGAGGTGCACATCGGCTTCAACAAGAAACCGCGCGGCTGGGTGAAGAATCCCTCGTGAGACCAACGGCAGCGCGTTGACCCTGCACCGGGCGCCGGCGCTGCAGCTGCGGTCCATCTGTCAAGCGGTCTTGGCCGGACGTGCCGCCGCGAGTGCGCGGACGTCGGCTGTGGCCAATGGCTTACCGCCGATTGCCCAGTCACCGCTCTTGACCTCCTCAACCACCGTCCACGTGACCGGCCGCATTCCTTCGCCTTCGATTTCGACCATCGCGTCGGTGAGGCTGCGGATGATCCGGGTCTTTTGCTCTGCGGAGAAAACCCCTTCGATGACCTTGACGTTGATGAGTGGCATGAAAATCTCCTGACTGTCGATGTGGTTGACGTTCGTGACCTGGCTACCTCGCGCCGAGGTCGAGCAGTCCGTCGAGCAGAACCAGCAGTACGGGAACCGCCAGCGCAACCAGTACTGCCCCGAGCGGTCGATTGAAAACGAACATGGTCGCTCTCCTTCGTGTACGCGCATCACCTGATGCGTCTGGCGGGAATGAGGCGCCTCAGGCGCGGGTCCCGTCCTGTCAGAGAGTCGGCCCGCACTGCCCATTCGTCCGGAACCAGCCGGCTCGCACCCCGTGCCTGCCAGAGCGTCCGGATCTCCTGACCGGGCGTCCGGCGGCTCCTCCGCCGCAACCTTGCAGGCTTGGCAGCGCCCGCCGCCAGGCCCAATATCGATACCGTCAGGGACTTCGAGGCGCTTATGACAACAGCGACCATTGCGAGCGCAGTGCAGCGGGTGCGCTCGGTATTCGCTCGCCGTCCGGATGCCGCCCTGCACGCCGACGAGCCTGCAATCGCGCGCTGGGAGCAGGGCCTGCGGGTAGTCTCCCGACATGCGAACGGCGCCCGGATAACAACCGACCTGCCACGCGAGCTGGGCGGCCAGGGCGAAGAGGTGACCCCGGGCTGGCTGCTGCGAGCCGCTCTGGCGTCGTGCCTTGCCACCCGCATCGCCCTGGAGGCGGCCGTGCGGGAGATCGTCATCACCTCGCTCGAGGTTGCCGCCTCGAGTGAATCGGATGCGCGCGGGCTCTTCGGCATGAGCGGCGATGCCGGCGAGCGGATCCCGCCGGGGCCGCGCGCGCTGCAATTGCGGGTGCGCGTCGCAGCGCCGAACGTCGCCGCGGAAACGCTGCGGACCATGATTGAGGAGAGCCGCCGCTGCTCCCCGGTCCAGTTCGCTCTCGAACGATCCGTCCCGGTGAGCGTGCAGATCGACATCGATCCCGTTTGATGGACGCGCTCTCGGAAACGCTGCGGGTCGTGCGCCTGGTGGGCGCCATCTTCATCAACGCCCGCTTCACTGCCCCCTGGTGTTATCAGTCGCCGCGGGCCGACTCGGCGGCGCGGCTCCTCGAGCCCGGCGCCGAGCGCGTCGTGATTTTTCACCTCATCACCGAGGGCAACTGCTTCGTGGAGATGGACTCCGCGCCACCGCTGCAGCTCAGCGCCGGCGACGCCGTGGTCTTTCCGCAGGGGCATGCCCATCGCATGTGCTCCGCACCCGGTCTCCAGCCTGCCAGGGGCGCACGGCTCGAGACCGTCCTGTCACGCCGGCCGCGCAAACTGGTCTACGGGGGAGGTGGCCCCACTACCCGGCTCGTCTGCGGTTATCTCGCCTGCGACGCGCGACTGGCACGCATGCTGCTCGGCGGGCTGCCGCCGCTTCTGAAGGTCGGCGTGCGCGGGTCGAACGCGGGTATGTGGCTCGAGGCTTCAGTGCAGTACGCACTGGCCGAGGCACGCTCGCCCCGTCCGGGCGGCGCGGGCGTGCTGGCGAAGCTCGCGGAGGTGCTGTTCATCGAAGTGCTGCGGCTCTACATGAACGAGCAGAGCACCGGCCAGTCGGGATGGCTTGCGGCCGTCAGGGACCGCATCGTGGGTGCTGCGCTGACTGAGCTGCACGCGCGGCCCGCGCATACCTGGACCCTGGAGGCGCTGGCGCGCGCGGCCGGAACCTCGAGGTCGGTGCTCGCGGAGCGTTTCCAGAGCCTGGTCGGCAGCGCGCCGATGGAATATCTCACGCAGTGGCGAATGCTGTTGGCCGCCAATCTGCTGTGCGGCAGCAACGCGCCTCTGGCGCGAATTGCGGAAGATGTCGGGTATCAGACGGACACCGCCTTCATCCGGGCGTTCCGGCGCGAATACGGCGTGCCGCCTGCGGCTTGGCGCCGCCGGCAATCAACCCGTCAGAACTTCGCTGACGGATCGCGCTGCACTTCCCTGCCGTCGAGGTAGGTCGCCAGTACGCGTGTCGCGTGCAGCTCGAAGGGGTCGATCGCGAAGATGTCGCGGTCGATCACGATGAGATCGGCGCGCTTACCCGGCTCGAGACTCCCCGTGGTCTTCTCCTGGCGCAGCGCGTAGGCGGCGTTGAGCGTGTAGGCATCGACCATGACCGACAGCGGCACCGACTGCTCGGGGAGCAGCGGCTGCGCGCCGCGTCCCAGCGAGCGCGTCACGGCGTGCTCCATGGCCTCGAATGGGTTGAAGGTGCTGACTCCCCAGTCGCTGCCGCCGGCGATCCGCGCTCCTGCGTCGAGCAGCGAGCGCGCAGGGTACAGGTAGCGGGAGCGATCGGGCCCGAGGTACGGCAAGGTCGCCTGTGCGATATACGAGGGGTCGAACGTCGCCCACTGCAGCTGGAAGTTTGCGATCACGGCGAGCGCCTTGAAGCGCGGGAAATCGGCCGGATCGACCAGCTCGAGGTGCGCGATCTGGTCACGGTTGTCGCTGCCGGCCCCCTGGGCGCGCGCGTAAGCGAAGGCGTCGAGCGACTGGCGCACGGCGCGGTCGCCGATCGCGTGCACGTGCACCGACATGCCGGCAGCATCGATCGCGGCAACGATGCGGTTCAGGTTGTCCTGCTGGAAGTAG
>DATIZW010000121.1:0-3438 GCA_035516875.1 Steroidobacteraceae bacterium | reverse complement strand
GCGGGGCGCGCTTCCCTTATGCTCGCCGCTCATGGACGCACGCCGCGTACGCGCGCTCATCGCTCGCACCCCCGCACTCAGCGCCGAGAATCTGCAGGCGCTCCTCGCCGCAGCGGGCGGGGAGCTCGAGGGCTCGCTGGCGGCGCCCTTGGTGCGTCACGCCGATCTGCCGAACGCGGCGCGCGCATTTCTCACCGCGCCCGATGAGATCGCCGTCGATACGGATCTCGCCTGGCTCGATACGAGCGGCGCCGCGATCCTGCTGAGCACCGACCCGCAGTATCCGCCGCTCCTGAGAGAGATCGCCGCAGCGCCGCCGGCGCTCTACGTGCTCGGCTCGGTAGAGGCGCTCGCGGCGCCGCAGCTCGCCATGGTCGGCTCGCGCAATCCGACGCCCGCGGGGCGCTCGACCGCTCACGAGTTCGCCGCGTGGTTCGCGCGTGCGGGACTCACCGTGACCAGTGGCCTCGCCACCGGCATCGACGCCGCGAGCCACGCAGGCGCGCTCGAGGGCGGCGGCGCGACGGTGGCGGTTTGCGCCACCGGCCTCGATCGTGTGTATCCGGCTGAGCACGCCGCGCTCGCCGCGCGGATCCGCGCGCACGGGGCGCTGGTGTCGGAGTTCCCGCCGCGCACCGCACCGCTGCGGCGGCACTTTCCACAACGTAACCGCATCATCAGCGGACTGTCGCTCGGCACGCTCGTGGTGGAAGCGGCCCGCCACAGCGGCTCGCTGATCACCGCGCGGCTTGCGGGTGAGGCCGGGCGCGAGGTGTTTGCGATCCCCGGATCGATTCACAGTGCGGTCTCGCGCGGCTGCCACCAACTCATCAAGCAGGGCGCCAAGCTCGTCGATGAGGCCAGCGACGTGATTTCGGAGCTGAGGATTTCGGTTCCGAAAGAACAACTTAGGACGCCGCGCACGGAGCCGGCCCGGGCGGTGGCATTGGACAACGAGTATGAAATGCTGTTAGATGCCCTCGGCTTTGCACCCGCGACCATTGATAGTCTCGTCGCCCGCACGCACCTGCCGAGCGCGTCAGTTGCCTCGATGCTGCTGATACTCGAGCTCGAGGGACGTGTGGCGGCTCTCCCGGGCGGCCGCTATGGCCGAATACCGTAAGACATGACGACTGGCAGCGTTCTCGACATCCTGATCTACGTCTTCGACCGGTACATGCTCGATGAGGCACCGGAAGTGCCCGAGCGCGAGCAGTTGGCGCGCGACCTGCGGCGCGCCGGCTTCTCACCGGCCAAGGTCGAGCGGGCGCTCGACTGGCTCACCGACCTGGCGTTCGGCCAGAAATCCGGTCAGCCGGCGTACGCCGACGCCTACGCCGGCAGCGTGCGCGTCTACAGCGACGGCGAGCTCTCGCGTCTGTCCACGGAGTGTCGCGGGCTGCTCATTACGCTCGAGCGTGCGCGCGTGCTGACCGCGACGCAGCGCGAGATCGTGATCGAGCGCATGCTGGCGCTCGATGAGACCGAGCCCGATACCGAGCAGCTCAAGTGGGTGGTGCTCATGGTGCTCTCGAGTCAGCCGGGGCACGAGCAGGCGGTCGCGCGGCTCGGCGGATTGGTGGAAGCACAGGCCGATGAGCCGCACTGAGTCGCGCGGCATGCGCTGGTGGAGTTAGGTCCGCGGCTGGTCCGCGGTTTTTTGTTTATGGCAGCCAACCTGGTCATCGTCGAGTCGCCCGCCAAGGCCAAGACCATCAAGAAGTATCTCGGCCGGGACTTCGACGTGCTCGCCTCCTATGGGCACGTGCGCGATCTCGTGCCCAAGGAGGGCGCGGTCGATCCGGACAACGGCTACGCGATGAAGTACCAGGTGCTCGAGAAGAACGAGCGCCATGTCACGGCCATCGCCCGTGCGCTCGGCAAGTCACGGGCGCTGTTCCTCGCCACCGACCCGGATCGCGAGGGCGAGGCCATCGCCTGGCACCTGAAGGAGATCCTGGCGTCACGCGGCGAGCTCGATGGCAAGGATGTGCACCGCGTGGTGTTCTACGAGATCACCCGCAACGCCATTCGCGACGCCATGGCACAGCCGCGCCGCCTGTCGCTCGAGCTGGTCAACGCACAGCAGGCGCGCCGCGCGCTCGACTACCTGGTCGGATTCAACCTGTCCCCGCTGCTGTGGAAGAAGGTACGCCGCGGATTGTCCGCAGGGCGCGTGCAGAGTCCGGCGTTGCGCATGATCTGCGAGCGCGAGGAGGAGATCGGCGCCTTCATCGCGCGCGAGTACTGGACCCTCGAGGGCGAGGGATCCCACAGCGGCCAGACCTTTCCGCTGAAGCTTCTCGAGTATCGCGGCGCAAAGGTCGAGCAGTTCAGCTTCACCAGCGAACGCGCGGCGCGCGAGGTGGAGCGCACGCTGCAGGCGGCGGCCGGCGCCACCGCCGGCGCACCGGGGACGCTCACGGTGCTCGCCATCGAGCGCAAGCAGCGGCGGCGCAACCCGGCTCCGCCCTTCACCACCTCGACGCTGCAGCAGGAGGCCGCGCGCAAGCTCGGCTTCAACGCCCGCCGCACCATGCGTCTCGCCCAACAGCTCTACGAGGGGCTCGACATCGGCGAAGGCAGCGTCGGGCTCATCACCTACATGCGCACCGACTCGGTGTCGCTCGCCGCGGAGGCGGTACACGAGATCCGCGAGGTGGCCGCACGGCTCTACGGCCGGCACGAGGTCGCCGACGAGCCCCGGGTCTACCGCACCAAGTCGAAGAACGCGCAGGAAGCGCACGAGGCCATCCGCCCGACCTCGGCGGCGATCACGCCGGCCGACGTGGAGGGCAAGATCGAGGATGACCTCTACCGGCTCTACACGCTCATCTGGAAGCGGGCGGTCGCCTCGCAGATGAGCCACGCGGTGTTCGACACCGTCGCCGTCGACATGCTGGCGGGACCCGACGGGCCAGGGCGGCATCTGCTGCGCGCCACCGGCTCGACGCTCGTCAAGGCCGGCTACATCGCCGTCTACCAGGAGGGGAGCGATGACGCCAAGGTGGACGACGCCGACCATGTGTTGCCGCCGATGAAGGAAGGCGACAGCGTCGGCCTCACGGCACTCGCCGCCTCGCAGCATTTCACCGAGCCGCCACCGCGCTACAGCGAGGCATCGCTGGTGAAGGCACTCGAGGAGCACGGCATCGGCCGGCCGTCGACCTACGCCACCATCATCTCGACGCTCCAGGACCGCGAGTACGTCGAGATGGACAATCGCCGCTTCGTGCCGACCGACATCGGCAAGATCGTCAACCGCTTCCTGACGCATCACTTCCATCGCTACGTCGAGTACGGCTTCACCGCCGCAATGGAGGACGAGCTGGACGCCGTGTCGCGTGGCGAGGAAGAGTGGACGACGCCGCTCGAGAAGTTCTGGAAGCCCTTCATCCACCAGGTGGACAAGATCGAGCGCACGGTGACGCGCGAGCA
>DATIZW010000120.1:0-3225 GCA_035516875.1 Steroidobacteraceae bacterium | reverse complement strand
CGGATGTGATCGCGCGAGAGCTCGCGCGACGCGAAGCGCTGGCTGCAGTACATGCACAGATACGCGTCGCGCCGGAACAGAGTCTGGTTGTTGAGCGGCGGCACGTAGTCGTGCCGGGTGTTGCCCGGGTTGCCGGTGTGCCCGACGGTGGCGACGATGGAGTTGACCTCGAGTACGGTGCGCCGCCCGGTGCGGGCGTTGACGCCGCCGTACAGCTCGTACAGCAGCGAGCCGCACGTGTAAGCGACCTGCTCCTGATGATAGAGTCGCGCAGCTTCCTTGTAGTCGATCCACTCGAGCGGCATGCCCGCAACGTCCGTGCGCAGCACCAGCTGCGACAGCCCGCGCGCGGCCGGCGTCGCGACGATCCGCAGATCGTCCAGGAGGCCGTGGTCGGCTTGCTCGAGATCGATGCCCCGCATCATAAGCGCTGTAAGATACGGCAGTTGTGTGCAAGAATTCAACAACGCAAGACTCTAATTTAATTGAGAATTCATATTCGCGTGGCCGTTCGGCGACGTAGGTCTCACGAGGTGCGTGATGCCCATAACAATCGGCGCGTTGCGTGAAAGCGCGCCGCACGAGACGCGCGTCAGCCTGGTTCCGGAGGTCGCCGAGAAGCTGCTGAAGGAAGGTGTGCGCGTGCTTCTCGAGCGCGGCGCCGGCGAGCGCGCCAGCTTTCCCGACTCTCTATATAAGAATGTGACCTGGGCGGCCTCGGCGGACGAGGTGCTGCGCGCGGCGGACGTGCTGCTCACGGTGCAGCCGCTCGGGGTCGAGCAGATCGGCCAGCTCAAGACGGGCGCGGTGGTGGTGGGCTTCATGCAGCCGCATGCGCGCGCCGCCGAGGTGCGTTCGCTCAAGGCGCGCGGCATCACCAGCTTCGCGATGGAGCTCGTGCCACGCATCTCGCGTGCGCAGTCGATGGACGCGCTCTCCTCGCAGGCAGCGATCGCCGGCTACAAGGCCGTGCTGATCGCGGCCAATCATCTGCAGAAGTTCCTCCCCATGCTCACCACCGCGGCCGGCACCATCCGGCCGGCGCAGCTGCTCGTCATCGGCGCGGGCGTCGCGGGGTTGCAGGCGATCGCCACCGCCCGGCGGCTCGGCGCGGTGGTCGAGGCCTACGATGTGCGCGGCGCGACGCGCGAACAGGTCAAGTCGCTCGGCGCGAAGTTCGTCGACACCGGAGTGAGCGCCGAAGGCTCCGGCGGCTACGCCCGCGAGCTCACCGCCGAGGAGAGGGCGAAGCAGCAGGAGGTGCTCGATTCGCGCATCGCCGCCGCCGACGCCGTGATCACCACCGCCGCGGTGCCGGGTCGCCCGGCGCCGAAGATCATCTCGCGCGCGACGGTCGAGCGCATGCGCCCCGGCTCGGTGATCGTCGATATCGCCGCCGAGCAGGGTGGCAACTGCGAGCTCACCCGCGCCGGCGAGATCCTCGAGCACAACGGCGTGACCGTCGCCGGCCCGGTCAACCTCGCCGCCGAGCTCGCCTACAACGCCAGCGAGATGTACGCGCGCAACCTGTTCAACTTTCTCAAGCCCGCGCTGGCGAAGGGCGAGCTGGCGATCGACTGGAACGACGAGGTATTCGCACAGTCGTGCCTCACGACGAACGGCGAGATCAGGCACGCGCCGACCGCCAAGGCACTGGAGACGGCAACATGACCGGAATGGTGGCCCTTTATATCTTCATGCTCGCGGCCTTCACCGGCTACGAGGTGATCTCGCGCGTACCGGTGATCCTGCATACGCCGCTCATGTCGGGATCGAACTTCGTGCACGGCATTGTGCTGGTAGGCGCCATGGTGGCGCTCGGCGGCGCGCACACGCCCCTCGAGAAGACCATCGGCTTCATCGGCGTGCTGCTCGCGGCGGGCAACGCGGTCGGCGGCTACGTCGTGACCGAGCGCATGCTGGAGATGTTCAAGTCGAGCGGCGCGCGGCGCGGCGGCGGCGGCGGCGGGCAGGGGAAGCACTGATGCCGTCGTGGCTTTCGGCTGATCTCGCCATCCAGGCGAGCTACTTCGTCACCGCGGTGCTGTTCATCATGGGGCTCAAGCGCATGAGCTCGCCGGTGACGGCGCGCAGCGGCATCCTTTGGGCCGGGGCCGGCATGGCGGTGGCCACGCTGATCACCTTCCTCTACCCGGGGATGTCCAACTTCGCGCTGATCGTCCCGGCGATGCTCATCGGCGCCGTGCTCGCCTGGTGGAGCGGCAAGCGCGTCGCCATGACCAACATGCCGCAGATGATTGCGCTCTACAACGGCATGGGCGGCGGCGCGGCCGCGGCGATCGCCGCAGTGGAGCTGTATCGCGGCGCAACCGCCGGTTACGTCACCGCGGCGCTCGCGGTCGGCGGCGGCATCATCGGCGCGGTGTCCTTCAGCGGCAGTGCCATCGCCTTCGGCAAGCTCCAGGGCCTGATCACGCGCAGCATCCGTTTCTCCGGCCAGCAGTTCCTCAACCTGCTGCTGCTCGCCGCGGCGCTGGTGCTCGGCACGCTGGTGGCGAGCCAGGTGAATGCGACGCCGCTGGTGGTCACCGGCTTCTTCGTGCTGGCGCTGCTGCTCGGGGTGACCATGACGCTGCCCATCGGCGGCGCCGACATGCCGGTCGTGATCTCGCTCTACAACGCGCTCACCGGGCTCGCGGTGGGCCTCGAGGGCTTCGTGCTCAACAACGCGGCGATGATCATCGCCGGCACCGTGGTGGGCTCGGCGGGCACGCTGCTCACGCAGTTGATGGCCAGGGCGATGAACCGCTCGCTCGGCAACGTGCTGTTCTCGGGATTCGGCGACACCGGCGCCGCGGCGAGCGGTGCGGTGAGCGGCAGTCTCAAGCCCATCGAGGCCGCCGACGTCGGCGTAATGCTGGCGTTCGCCAACAAGGTCATCGTGGTGCCCGGTTACGGCATGGCGGTGGCGCAGGCACAGCACAAGATCTGGGAGCTGTGCCAGCTGCTCATCGATCGCGGCGTCAACGTCAGATTCGCGATTCACCCGGTCGCGGGACGCATGCCGGGACACATGAACGTGCTGCTCGCGGAAGCCGGTGTACCCTACGATCTGATCGCCGATCTCGACGAGATCAACGCCGAGTTCGACACCGCGGACGTGGCGCTCATCATCGGGGCCAACGACGTGGTGAACCCGGTCGCACGCACCGACAAGTCGAGTCCGATCTACGGCATGCCGATTCTCAATGCCGACAAGGCAAG
>DATIZW010000119.1:0-16455 GCA_035516875.1 Steroidobacteraceae bacterium | reverse complement strand
TTGGTGGTCAGGGTGTTGTACCACTCGGCGTGGTCCTTGAGCACGTTGAGCTGGTGCATGTACTCCAGAAACAAGCGTCGCGCATTGTCGACACTGCCGTGCAGCCGGTACAGGTACACCTGCTCCGGCGGGTCGTGGCGGTAGTTCGTCCGCAGCCTGACGAGGTCCCGCTCATCGCCTACGACATAATAGAGCTCGTACTGGCGGAAGAATCCCTGCACCGACGAGTACCCCTCACCGCGCTCGCGGCGTGTTTCGATGGAGATGGCGACATGACTACCGTCGGCGAACCCGAAGCTCAGGAACACGTGCGCGATCGTCGGGCCCGCCCAGTAGGAGGCGAACAGGTCGACGGCGTCGAGCTGGCGCAGGTCGAAGGTCCGATCGTAGTAGGCGGGGGTGAAGTCGGTCTCGCTGCGGTAGTCGAAGTTGCGGATGTTGTGCAGCGTGACGCGGTCACCGTCGACCGAGGCGTAGGCGAGGACTGCATTCTCCGGCTCCCAGTCGCGGTGATTGGAGGGCTCGATCGCGCTCCAGCAGGCCAGCAGCAGCGCGAACAGCGCCACGAATGCGGCGAATGCCTGCCGGCGCGGACGGCGCACCGCGAGGACGGCAATGAGAAGCAGTGCGAGAGCGGCGTATGCCACGGCGAGTCCGTGGCGTAGCGGCTCGCTTGCATGGTCCCAGTAGACGAGCGCCAGCACGCCCCACGCGCTCATGCCGAGCATCAGCACGCCGAGCAGCACCAGGGCGATCACTTGCGCCGTCCTCCTGATCCTCGCCGGCATGGGGTAGTAGCCTCAAGGTGCAGCGGGACGATAGATTATCGGCATAGCGGCCGAAGCGCCTCCTGCACAACGTAACAGCCCGGTGGCGCGCTGGCCCGACGCGACGTGCGCGGCCGGTATCGGGACACCGGTGGGTCAGTCGTCGAACCAAGGGGGAATGTTGCGTCCACTGTTCACTCCGCTGGCTGCAGCGGCACACCTGGGGCTGTTGACGTGCCTCGCCGCGCTGGTCGCTTCCGGTGCCGCGGCGCAGGGTACCCCGGCTGCGGCGCAGGGTACCGGGGCTGCGGCGCAGGCTACCGGGGCTGCGGCGCAGGCTGCCGGGGCTGCGACGCAGGGTACCGGGGCTGCGACGGCGACTGCGAAGCGCCCCCGGGTGGGGCTCGCGCTCGCGGGCGGCGGGGCGCGCGGGGGCGCTCACATCGGCGTGCTCAAGGTACTCGAGGAGCTGCACGTGCCCGTTGACTGCATCGCGGGGACGAGCATGGGCGCGCTGGTCGGAGGCGGGTACGCCTCGGGGTTGTCGGCGAGCGAGATCGAGCGTTTCATCAGGGCGGTCGACTGGAAATCAGCCGTGGGCGGTGTCGGCAGCCGGCCGCTGCAACCTGCGGAGCAGAAGCGCTTCGACGACGCCAGCGGGTCACTCGAGTTCGGCCTGAAGGGCGGCAAGATCGTCACGCCCGGGGGGTTGATCGCCTCGAGCCGCATCGAGGACGTGCTGCGCACTTACGTCGCGAAGGCGCGCTCCGTGTCAGACTTCGACAAGCTGCCGATTCCCTACCGTGCCGTCGCCACCGACATGCTGAGCGGGAAAATGGTGGTGCTCGATCATGGTGACATTGCCACCGCCATGCGGGCGAGCATGGCGATACCCGGCGCTTTCCCGCCCGTCATTACCGATCAATACGTGCTCTCGGACGGTTACATCGTCCGCAACCTGCCGATCGACGTGGTGCGCGACACGTGCGCGGACATCGTCATCGCCGTAAATCTCGTCAAGCCGACCGTAACGCGCCAACAGCTGATCACGGGCGCGAGCCTGGTGTGGCGCAGCACCGACATCACGATGGAGGAAAACGAGCGGCTGCAGCTACAAACGCTCACGGCCCGCGACGTGCGCATCGACGTCGACTCGGGAGACATCGGCTCTTCAGACTTCGAGCGCACCGCGGAGACCATACCGCAGGGCGAGAAGGCGGCGCGGGCCGTGGCAGCGCGTCTGGCGGCGCTGTCCGTCTCCCAGGACGAGTACCTTGCCTGGCGCCGTCGCGTGACGGTGAGCCAGCACATCGAGATCCGGATCGCCGACGTCCGTTTCGAGGGGCTCAAGTATGTCAATCCGCAGTACCTGCGGAACGTAACGAATGTCCGTGCGGGCGACACCGTGGACATCGCGGCGATCAGTCGCGATGCCGCACGGCTTGCCGCGCTCGATGACCTGCAAGGAGTCGAGTACCAGCTGAGCGGTGACCCGAACAATCCCGAACTGGTATGGCGTCCGACGGAGAAACAATACGGCCCCGATTACCTGCGGCTCGGCGGCGGCCTGTATGCCGCGGGCGGCGGGGTGCTGCTCTTTGAGCTGGACGGGCAGTACGTGCGACGCTGGCTCAACGTCTACGGCGGCCAGTGGCGCAATGAGCTCGAGATCGGCACGACGTCGCTCGCCGCGAGCAGCCTCTACCAGCCGCTCAACGTGAGCCAGACCTTCTTCGTTGAACCCGCCGTGGCCGCCTCCCGATCCCTCGAGTACGTCTACAACGACTACGAGCGCGTGGCGCAATACTTCTTCAACGATCTTATCGGCCACGTCGATCTCGGTGCCAACCTCGGCAACAGCGGCCAGCTCAGGGCCGCCTACTGGGCCGATCGCCGCAAAACGGAGATCGACACGGGAGTTCCCCAGCTGCCGACCGGCGAGAGTACCGACGCGGGGCTTGCCGCCACGGGTTTTTACGATACCCGCGATGCGGCAAGCTTCGCCACCCGCGGCACTGCGGCCGCGGTTCAATATTTCTGGTCGGCCGATGCCCTCGGCGCGACCCGCGACTGGCAGCGGCTCGAACTTGCGGTTCGCGAAGCCCTGCGGTTCAGCAAGACGTCGCTGTGGCTCACCGCCGCCGGCGGCTCTGACCTCGGCAGCACACTGCCAGCCGACCGTGCGTTCTCGCTCGGCGGCCCACAGAGCTTCCCCGGTTACGCTCCGGGCGAAATACGCGCCCGCCGCTACTGGACCGTCACCGGTGATTTTCTCTGGCGCGTCGCCGACATCCTGCCGATCGCGAATCAGACGCTGTACGGCGGACTCGGGCTGCAGGGAGCGAGGGCGTACGACCGCGTCGATCCGGTATCCAACGGCGCGCTCTACGGCGTGTCGGGCTACCTCGGGGGACGGACGCCGATCGGCACACTGGCCATCGGGGTCGGGAAGGCCACCGGCGACTGGGCCGCTTGGCTCACGCTCGGCACACCGGTTGGCACGGGCTCGATCTTGAACCAGCCCCTGTTCCGCTGAATCGTCCCCGGCGCGCGCGCCAGGCGCCACGCGAGGAGATCCCCGTCCGGGCGCAAGGAGCCCAGCGGGTGCGCTTCAGACCGTCCCCGCCACCGCGTGCAGCAGCGCCACGGTGTCGGAAAAGCGTTGCGCCTCGGCACGGCTGCGATCGAGCTCGCTCTGCAGGTCCTGACGCTGCGCATCGAGCAGCGAAAGCTCGCTGATCCCGCCTGCGGCGAAGCGCTGCCGGGCAATGGTGTAGCTCGCGGCCGACTGCTCGTAGGCGTTGGCGCGCGCCTGTAGTGAGAGGGCATCGGCTTCCAGGATCCGCAGGCTATCGGCGACCTGCTGCAGCGACTCGAGCACGGTCTGCTCGTAGGCCTGCGCCGCTGCGTCGTACGCGGCCACCGCGGAGCGCTTCTTCGCGCGCAGCTCCCCGGCATGGAAGATCGGCTGCAGCAGCTTTGCGCCGATACTCCACACGTTGAAGCTGTCGACCAGATCGGCAGCATCGGTGCGGTCAGAACCGGCGTAACCCGAGACGGTGATGTTCGGAAAGAGGTTGGCCGTTGCGACACCGACGTTGGCACTCGCCTCGTGCCACAGTGCTTCCGAGGCCCGCACATCGGGGCGCCGCCGCACGAGCTCCGCAGGCACCGTCACAGGCACCTCGGTGGGAAGCTTGAGATCCTGAAGCTTGAAGCGCGGCACGGCCACCGCGGCGGGCGCTTTGCCGGTGTAGACGGCGAGCTGGTGATCGACCTGCTGGCGCTGGGCCTTGAGCGAGGGCAAGGTCGCGCGTAGCTGCTCGAGCTGGCTGTGCTGGTTCTGTAAATCCTCGAGGGCGATGCCGCCGGCCCGATAGCGCTCCTCGCTGATGGCGAGCTGTCGGCCCTGTGCCTCGAGGAGCTGCTCGGTGAATTCGACCTGCGCCTCGAGGTCCGCCTGTCGTATGGCCGCCGAGACGACGTTGGCGGCCAGCGTCAGGTCTGCGGCCTGCGATTCGTAAGACTGGTATTCGCCCTGCGCCCGCACGCCCTCGAGGCTGCGCCGGTTGGCACCGAAGAGATCGAGCGTATAGGACACGTTGACCTGGGCGTTGTACAGCGTGAAGGGTGGCGCGGGGGGGACTCCGGGGAAGCCGAACGCGGCGGGATCGAGCTTCTGGCGAGTCACGCCGAGCTGCGCATCGAGGGCCGGATAGAGCGTGCCGCGGCTATGCGCCGTGAGATCCTCCTGCGCCTGGCGCAACCGCGCCCGAGCCTCGAGCACCGTCGGGCTATGCGCCAGCGCATCCTCCACCAGAGCGTTGAGCGCAGCGCACTGAAACGACTCCCACCAGCGGGTCGGCACGCTGTCGCTGGTGAAGTGCTGGACCGCACCCCCTTCTCCGCTCGCCGCCGCAGTCGCTGCGGGTTGCTCGGCGGGCGTGTACGCGCCGGTAGCGGGAGCGTGCGGGCGCTCGAAGTTCGGGCCGAGAGCGCACGCCGGGAGCAGAGTCGCGGCAACGAGGGCGAAATGACGAGCCTGCATGGTGAGCCTTTCGATCAGTCGAGCGTCCGGCGGTAGAACCGCAGCGCGACGAACATGACGAGAACGATGAAGAGTGCGATCGGCCACACGTCGGTCCACAGGTCCGACCAGCCGTTACCTTTCAGCAGGATTCCACGCACCAGGCGATTGAAATGCGTCAGGGGAAGTACTTCGCCGATGGCGCGGGCCCAGCGCGGCATGCCCTGGAAGGGGAACATGAAGCCTGACAGCAGAATGTTGGGCAGGAAGTAGAACATGGTGAGCTGCATGGCCTGCAGCTGGTTCTGCGCCAGCGAAGAGAGCGAGATGCCGACCGTGAGGTTGGCCGCGATGAAGAAGAGGGCGGCACAGTAGAACGTGAACAGGCTTCCTTCGAAAGGTACGGCGAACATCACCCATGCCGCCACCAGGATGATGCTGACCTGGAGCAGCCCGATGAGGATATAAGGAACGATCTTGCCGCTCAGTACCTCGAGCGGACGGATCGGCATGGCGAGCAGGTTCTCCATGGTGCCGCGCTCGCGCTCACGGGTGATCGCCAGCCCGGTCATGAGGACGAGCGTCATGCTGAGGATCACCCCCATGAGGCCGGGCACGATGAAGTACTGGGTGATGCCCTCGGGGTTGTAGAGACTATGCACGCGCACTTCGAACGGGGGCTGGCCGCCGGCGAGGCCGGCGAGGGGCCCGATGAGGTCCTTGGTGGCCACGGACTGTGGCAGCTGCAGCGCTGCGGCGAGCGCATTGCCGGTCGCTGAGGGGTCGGTAGCATCGGCCTCGAGCAAGAGCGGCGGGCGCTCGCCGCGCAGCAGCCGACGGGTGAAATCCGGCGGGATGGTCAGCACGAACTGCAGCTTCCCCCGGGCGAGCTGCCGTCGGGCAGCTTCCTCGTTCGGCAGCTCCTGTACCAGGTCGAAGTAGTTGGAGGCGGTCATGCCCTCGACAAAGGTCCGGGTGAACTCGCTGTGGTCCTGCACCAGGAGCCCGGTGAGGAGGTGCTTGGGGTCGGAGTTGATGGCGTAGCCGAAGAGCGTCAGCTGCATGATGGGGATGCCGATGATCATCGCGAAGGTGATGCGATCGCGACGCAGCTGCAGGAATTCCTTGAGCACGACGCTCCACCAGCGCCGTGCCGAGAAGAAGTCCTGCCGCTTCATGGGCGCGGCTCTCCGGGAGAGGGCCCGGACTTGTTCATCAGGTAGATGAACACGTCCTCGATTCCCGTGTCGATCGGCTCGGCGCGCAACCCCGCGGCGTCGGCCGCCTCGGTCACGGCGGTGCGCAGGGCGGGCGCATCATGACCGATGGCGTGCAGCGATGAGCCGAAGACCACTGTCTGGTCGACGCCGGGCTTGCCGTGCAGCCGCTGCGCCAGCTCCGCGAGGTGCTCGCCGTGGATCGACCAGGTGCTCAGGTGCTGGCTGTCCACGACCTCGGCTGCCGTGCCCTGTACCAGGAGTCTTCCCCAGGCGATGAACGCGAGCTTGTGGCAGCGCTCGGCCTCATCCATGTAGTGGGTGCTCACGAGCACCGAGATGCCCTGGCTGGCGAGGCGATGCAGCTCTTCCCAGAAATCGCGCCGGGCGGTCGGGTCGACCCCGGCGGTCGGTTCGTCGAGCAACAGCAGGCGTGGCTGATGCAGCATGCAGGCAGCGAGTGCCAGGCGCTGCTTCCAGCCCCCTGAGAGCTCTCCGGCGAGCTGGTTGGCCCGATCCTTGAGGCCGAGGCCTTCGAGCGCGCGCTCCACCGCCTCGCGCCGGTCGGGCATCTCGTAGACGCGCGCGACGAAGTCGAGGTTCTCGCGGATCGAAAGATCGTCCCAGAAGGAGAAGCGCTGAGTCATGTAGCCGACGTTGCGCTTGATCTGCTCGCTTTCGCTGAGGATGTCGTAGCCGAGGCAACTCCCGCTGCCCGAATCCGGAGTGAGGAGCCCGCACATCATGCGGATCGACGTGGTCTTGCCGCTGCCGTTCGGCCCGAGGAAGCCGAAGATCTCTCCCGGCTGCACCTGCAGGCTCAGGTCGATGACGACGTGCTTGTCGCCGAAGCTCTTGTTGAGGGCGCGCACGTCGATGGCCGGGATTGCCGAGGCGTTCACTGCAGCCGCACCGCCAGCGGTTGACCGGGGTGGAGCTTCACCGCGTCTTGCGGCGTCGGGTGAGCCTCGATCATGTAAATCAGCTTGCCGCGGGTATCGTTGCTGTAGATGACGGGCGGGGTGTACTCGGCCTCCGACGACACGTAGGTGATCGTGGCGGGAATGTCGGCCGCGCAGCCATCGCAGCGGAGGCTCACCTTGCGCCCGAGCGGAAGACTTCCGAGGAGCGTCTCGGGAACAAAGAAGCGTACCTTGATGTTCTGCGGCGGGAGCATGCGCACCACGGCGTTGCCAGCCATCACCCACTCGCCCTCGCGATACATGGTGTCGTACACGAGGCCAGCCCTCAGTGCCGAGACCGACTTCTGCTCGACCTTCCAGTCCGCCTGCGCGAGCACGGCACGCGCTGCCTGCACCTGGTTGTACTGCGCCTGGAGTTGCTGATCCCGACCCGGCAGTCGGGCCACATCGAGCTGGCTCTCGAGCTCGCTCACGTGGGCCGCATCGGTGCTCGCCTGCGCAAGCGTCGCCTCGAGCTGCTCGCGCGAGATACCGCCGCTGCGGTACTGCGCCTCATCGCGCTCGCGCTGCTGCGAGGATTTTCGCGCCGAGGCCTCGGCCTGCTGCAGCTGGGCCCGGATCACCGCGATTTCCGGAGCGCGCTTGCCGGTTTTAAGATCCGCAAGCTGCGCCTCCGCGGCGGACAGCTGTTGTTGTGCCTGGTGTTGCTCCGCCCTCTCGTCAACCGCCTCCAGGCTGAAGAGCGTCGTGCCGCCCTCCACCTGCTGCCCGCGCGACACCGCGAGATGCTCGAGATGGCCCGACTGCGAGGAGGCCAGATAGACGAATTCCCCCTCGACGTACCCCTGGTAACTCGCGCTGCGCGAGCCGGAGCACGCGGGCAGGATGAGTAGCAACGTGACGAGCAGGAATGCACCGCTGCCCGGCGCATAGCCGATGCCACGGTGGGAGGTGATGCCGCGCGCGATATTCCGGTCCATGACTCCCCTACCTAACGGCCACGCGCCGATCCGAGGTTCTTCGAGAACGCGCTCACCAGCAGCGCCTCGGCGTGACGGGCGATCTGCTCGCGCGTGACGCCTTGCAGTACCGCCGGCAGCTGTTGCCACATACCGACGGTGGCGAGCGGCAGCAGCGTGTTCCCAATTACGGATATCAGCACCAACCGTGGCTCGAGCTCTGGGTTGATCTCGCCGCGACGCTGGGCAGCGGTGACGGTGCTGATCAGATGGCGGACGTAGTCGAAGAAGGCCAACTTGAAAAGACGGGTCCGCAACTGACCGCCTTCGCTTGCAATCTCGCGCAGCCACAGCGAGGGGAGCCAGGCGTTGACTTCCGTGGCCTTGAAGATGCGCTGCACCAGTCCACGCAGCATCGGCACGACTTCCGTGCTTTCGAGCACCGGCGACCAGACGCTCGTCAGGATGGGCAGGAGTCGCTCCCGGGCGATCGCGTCGAGGAGACGATTACGGTTCTTGAAGTAGTAGTGCACCATCGCCGGGGTGACGCCGGCCCGGCTGGCGATCTCGGCGAGCGTCGTGCCGGCGATTCCCTGTTCGCCAAAGAGCGTGAGCGCGGCGTCGAGCAGCAGCTCGCGCAGGGCGACGCCGGCGACCGGACGGGGACGGCCGATGCTGCGTCGTGCCGTGCGAGTGGAGCACATCTTTTAAATATTAATTAATTAGATAAATAATATCAACGGGGAGCTGATCTTGAGCGGGAGCCGGCTCCTGGCGCGTGCGATCCACCGGCGCCGCGACCCGCGCAGACGGGGTGTGCCTGCCGGGCGACTGTAGGAGAATTGGCGCCGAAGCTCTCAGGGGAAGTGCAGTGAGCTACCTCGAACAATTCAAGGTGCGGCCCGGCAGCGCGGTCAGGCTCAAGGACGTCGATCCCGCGTTCAAGGACCACCACCAGAGCCGCGAGGCTGCTGAGAAGGAGATCGAGCAGTACCGCAAGCGACTGCTCGAGCTACAGGAGATGCTTTACGTCGAGCGGCGGCGATCGCTGCTGATCTGCCTGCAGGCGCTCGACACCGGGGGTAAGGACGGCACGATCAAGCACTTTCTCGGGGCCATGAACCCGCAGGGTTGCCGCGTAGTGGCCTTTCGCCAGCCCTCGGCGGAGGAGGCCGCGCATGACTTTCTCTGGCGCGTCCACCGCGCGGCCCCCGAGCGCGGCGAGGTGGTGATCTTCAACCGCTCGCACTACGAGGACGTGCTCGTCGTGCGCGTCCACAACCTGGTGCCGAAGCACGTGTGGTCCGCACGCTACGACCTCATCAACAGCTTCGAGCAGGGGCTGAGCGAGAACGGCACCCACGTTCTCAAGTTCTTCCTGCACATCTCGAGCGAGGAGCAGCTGTCGCGCTTCAGGGACCGCCTGGACGATCCCACCAAGCAATGGAAGATCAGCGAAGCTGATTACAAGGAGCGCAGCTATTGGGATGCGTACATGGCGGCCTACGAGGAGGCGCTCTCGCGCTGCAGCACCGAGTGCGCACCATGGTTCATCATTCCGGCCAATCACAAGTGGTTCCGGAATCTCGTAGTCGCCCAGATTGTCGTCGAGCACCTGCAGACGCTCGGCCTGAGCTACCCCAAGCCTACCGTCGACCTGGCACGTATTCGCCGCCAGTACCACCAGGCGCAAAAGGCCGCGGCTGCGCCCGGTGTCCCCGCGGATCGGACCTCATAGGGGGCCGCAGCTTCATGGGCATTTAACTGTCAGGACTTGAAGTCGATGACACAGCAGCGTGATTTTCTGCAAGGCGCGCGCGCATATATGATCGATTCACGCGACGACAAGACCGCTCACGCCTTCGCGTCCCTCGAGCGGCTGGCACTCGATCTTCGATGGTCGTGGAATCACGCCACCGATGAAGTCTGGCGGCAGCTCGAGCCCGAGCTCTGGGCGAGCACGCGCAATCCCTTGATGGTCCTGCAGACAGTCTCGCGCGAGCGCCTGACGCGGCTGCTGGCGGATCCCGCATTCAGCCGACGGGTCGATGAGCTGCTCGGCGCAGCCCGGGAGGCGCGCGATGCGCCGGCGTGGTTTCAGCGCACGCACGGAGCTGCGGCGCTCGAGCGCGTTGCGTATTTCAGCATGGAGTTCATGCTGAGCGAGGCGCTGCCCATCTACGCGGGCGGCCTCGGCAACGTGGCAGGCGATCAGCTCAAGTCCGCGAGCGACCTCGGCGTCCCGGTCGTCGGCGTGGGTCTGCTCTACCAGCAGGGCTACTTCCGACAGGTCATCGGCGCCGACGGTGCTCAACAAGCGCTCTTTCCCTACAACGACCCCGGTCAGCTTCCGGTGACCCCGCTGCGCGCCGCGGACGGTCAGTGGCTGCGCCTGCGCCTGGCGTTCCCGGGCGGGGCCTTCTGGCTGCGCACCTGGCAGGTGCAGGTCGGGCGGCTGCAGCTCTATCTGCTCGACAGCAACGACCCGGCCAACTACCCGACCCACCGGGCGATCACCAGCGAGCTCTACGGTGGTGGGCCGGAGCTGCGGTTGCAGCAGGAGCTTGCGCTCGGCATCGGCGGCTGGCGGCTTCTCGAGCTGCTCGGGCAAGCGCCGGAGGTATGTCATCTCAACGAAGGGCATGCGGCATTCGCGATTCTCGAGCGCGCCCGCTCGTTCATGCGCAGCAGCGGTCTTGCGTTCGATGCAGCCCTCGCCGTCACCCGCGCCGGGAACCTCTTCACCACCCACACCGCGGTTCCCGCCGGCTTCGACCGCTTCGACCCGCGCCTCATCGAGCAATACCTCGGGAGCTATACGCGCGATGAGCTGCGCGTGCCGCTGGAGAAGCTGTTCGCACTCGGGCGAGCCGATCCACGCAACGGGTCCGAGCCCTTCAACATGGCTTATCTGGCCGTGCGCGGCAGCGGGGCGGTCAATGGTGTCAGCCGTCTGCACGGCGAGGTGAGCCGCCGCATTTTCCTGCCGCTGTTCCCGCAGCGGCCGCCCGAAGAGGTGCCAGTGGGTTCGGTGACCAACGGAGTGCACGCACCGAGCTGGGATTCCCCGCAGGCGGATGAGCTGTGGACGCGCGCCTGCGGCAAGGGGCGCTGGCTGGAGGAGCTCGAAACCATGCAGGCCGGCTGCGGTACGATCGCCGACGCGGACCTGTGGGAATTCCGCAGCGTAGTGCGTGCCTCGCTGATCGAGTACGTGCGCGAGCGGCTCAGCTGGCAACTCACCGCCTCGGGCTCGAGCGAGGAGGCGATCAGGGAGGGCACGCAGGTGCTCGAGCCGCACGTGCTGACGCTCGGGTTCGCCCGACGGTTCGCCACCTACAAGCGCCCCAATCTGCTGCTGTACGACCGCGAGCGACTGGTCCGGCTGCTGACCGATCCGCAGCGGCCCGTGCAGCTAATTCTCGCCGGCAAAGCGCATCCCGACGACCGTCCCGGCCAGGAGCTGGTCCGCGAATGGGTACAGTTCGTACGCCGCGCCGACGTGCGACCGCACGCGGTCTTCCTCAGTGACTACGACATGTTGTTGACGGAGCGCCTCGTGGGCGGTGTCGATGTCTGGATCAACACTCCACGCCGTCCGTGGGAGGCCTGTGGCACGAGCGGCATGAAAGTGTTGGTCAACGGCGGACTCAATCTATCGGAGCTCGATGGCTGGTGGGCGGAAGCCTTCGCCCCGGAGCTCGGCTGGGCGCTCGGCGACGGCAAGGAGCACGGCGAAGACCCGTCATGGGATGCCGCTGAGGCTTCCCGGCTCTACGACCTTCTCGAGCACGAGGTGATCCCCGAGTTCTATGCACGCGATGGCGAAGGCATCCCGAGGCGCTGGGTCGCGCGTGTGCGCGCGAGCATGGCGCAGCTCACCCCGCACTTCTCGGCGAATCGCAGCGTGCGCGAGTACGTCGATAAGTACTACCTGCCGGCGGTCGGCGCATTCCGTCGGCGCAGCGAGAATCGCGCGCGCCGCGGCGAGCAAATTGCAGAGCAGTTGCAGAGGCTCGAGCGGGACTGGGGCGGCCTGCGTTTCGGCCGGGTGGACGTCGAGACGCTTGAAGGCGCGCACCACTTCGCCGCAGAGGTCGACTTCGGCGCCCTGGACCCGGTGTTGCTGCGCGTGGAGCTCTACGCCCAGGCGCGCGCCGGCCAGCCCGCGGTGCGACAGCCGATGGTGCCAGGGACGGCACCCGCGGCGGGGGCGACAGCGCCGCACGCCATCTACACCGGGAGCGTGCCGGGATCGCGCCCGGCCAGCGATTTCACGCCGCGCATCGTGCCTGCAATCGAGGGGATTGCGGTGCCACTCGAGGCCCCGCAGGTTCTCTGGCAACACTGAGCCGCGCGAGCGCGATGGCTGTTCGCCCGGGGCCCTCGGGCGATGCTAATCGAAGTTGATCGCCACGAGCACCCCGAGCGCATTGATCGCTCCCGGGGTCTGGTTAGTGCTGTCCTGGCGCTGATAGTACAGCCGCAGGCTCGTGCGCTCCCCGAAGCGCAGGTTCAGCCCCGCCTGAAAGCGGTTGCGGAAGAGCGCATTGTCGGAGAACTGGTAGAAGACCTCATCGTTGCTGTAGAGGTAGGAAATGGGGCCCCAATTCTCGGTCGCCCATCGGTATTCCGCCCGAAGGCGCAGCCGCCACGGATTACTCGAGGCGGTGAGCGTATTCTGCGGCATGAGGCGGATGGCAACGGTGCTGCGCCCGAAGCGCCGCGCCCAGGTGACCGGCAGTCGGACGACCTGGGTGATATTGGGGGTTTCGCCCTGACGATTGCCGGTCACCTCGTGTCGGTAGCCGATGCCGAGTGTCCATTCCCCGGTCTTGTAGTTCAGGTCCGCGCCGAGCGCGGTGAGTATGGGGTTGGACAGGCTCTCGCTGAGCCGTAGCTGCCCGATCCCAGTGATCGTGATGTTGTCAGCGACGGGTGCGATGACATCGAGCTCGGTCCACAGCTGCTCGTCCGGTACCCCGGTACCCGCCGACACTGCAGCCGGGAGCGCCACAGCGAGCGCAGCGACGATGAGCACCGTGCGCCGCCGCGGCGCTCTGACCGCGATCGACGGGCGGAGTGGCGCACACACGCGGTTCGTAGTCTCGCGACTCATGGCTCCCTGGGTCCGCTCTTGCGGCGGTTCGCAAAGAATGCTGCCGTCAGTCGCAGAGGTCCATGAGACCTTCGGTCACCGGACGGCGGACGCCACCTGCTAGGAGGCGGGCTCGAGGCTCGCCTCGGGCTGCCGCGGGCCTTCCTTGCGGGCCGGGGCGGCGGGACTCCTCGCGCGTGAGGGCTCGGGGGGTGTCGGCCCGTCCGTGCCGGCGTCCCCGCCGAAGGCAACATCGAGCGCCTGGGCGACGTGGTCGACGAAGACGAATTGCAGCGCCGCACGGGTGCTCTGCGGGATTTCCTCGAGATCGCGCCGGTTGCGAGCCGGAAGGATCACGCGCTTGATACCGGCCCGAGCCGCGGCGATCGTCTTTTCCTTGATGCCGCCCACCGGCAGCACGAGGCCCCGCAAGCTGATCTCGCCGGTCATGGCGACGTCGGGGCGCACCGGCTCGCGCCGCAAAAGCGAGGCCAGCGAGACGAACATCGCAACGCCGGCGCTTGGCCCGTCTTTGGGGATCGCACCCGCCGGCACGTGGACGTGAATGTCGCTCGCCTCGAAGAGCCGCGCATCGATGCCGAAATCCGCTGCCTGCGCCTTTACCAGGCTCAGCGCGGCCTGGGCGCTCTCCTTCATCACGTCGCCGAGCTGTCCGGTCAGAATCAGCTTGCCGCTGCCGGGCACCCGCGCCGACTCGACAAACAGGATATCGCCGCCGACCGGAGTCCAGGCGAGCCCGGTCGCCACGCCCGGGACGCTGGTGCGCTGCGCAACCTCGTTCTCGAAGCGCGACGGTCCGAGCACCGGCTCGAGATCAGCCTCATCGAAGTTCACGCTCGCCGCCTTGCTCTCGGCGATCTGCATGGCGGCATTGCGGATCAGCGCGCCGATCTGCCGCTCGAGGGCACGACAGCCCGCCTCGCGCGTGTAGTCGCTGATGAGGTGACTCAGTGCGCGATCGCTGATCGTGACTTTCGCGGCGTCGAGGCCGTTCGCCTTCAGCTGCCGCGGGACGAGATAACGCCTGGCGATCTCGAGCTTCTCCTCCTCGGTGTAGCCATTGAGCTCGATGATCTCCATGCGATCGCGCAGGGGTCCCGAGATCGTATCGAGGACGTTCGCGGTGGCGATGAACAGCACGCGGCTCAGGTCGAAGGGCAGGGCGATGTAGTTGTCGCGGAAGGTGGAGTTCTGCTCGGGGTCGAGCACTTCGAGCAATGCCGAGCTCGGATCGCCGTGGAAGCTTGCCGAGAGCTTGTCGATCTCGTCGAGCATGCACACGGGGTTGCGCGTGCCGGCCTTGCGCAGTGCCTGGATGACGTTGCCCGGCAGTGCGCCGATGTAGGTGCGCCGATGACCGCGGATCTCCGCCTCGTCGTGGACACCCCCGAGGCTCACCCGCACGAACTTCAGTCCCAGCGCCCGCGCAATGCTCTGACCGAGGGAGGTCTTGCCCACTCCGGGCGGCCCGACGAAGCACAGAATCGGACTGCGGCCCTGCGGGTTGAGCTTGCGCACCGCCAGGTATTCGAGGATGCGGCGCTTAACCTTCTCCAGGCCGTAGTGGTCCTCGTCGAGCACGCGTCGTGCCCGCTCGATGTCGATGTCCTCGGTGTCGGCGCGGCTCCAGGGGAGGGCGATGAGCCAGTCGAGATAGCTGCGCACCATGCCATATTCGGGGCTCGCCTCCTGCATGCGCTTGAGACGCTGCAGCTCCCGGCGCGCGTGCTCTTCGGCCTCCGGCGGCATGCCGGCGGCCGCAATTCCCTTCTCGAGCTCGGCGAGCTCGCCCTCGGCGTCATCGGTCTCGCCGAGCTCCTTCTGCAGCTGCCGCAGCTGCTCGCGCAGCACCGCCTCGCGCTGGCGCTCGCCGAGTGCCGCCTGAGTCTGCTCACTGATGTTCTTGGTGATCTTCAGCACCTCGACCCGATGAGTAAGGATGCGGGTGACCTTGTCGAGCCGCTCCTTGAGGTCGAGCGTTTCCAGCACCTCCTGCTTCTCGGCCGACTTCACGTCCATGAAGCTCATGATCAGATCCGCGAGCTGCCCCGCAGAATCGATGCCGGAGATCATCTGCGCGAGTTCCGGCGGCGTCTGCGGCAGCAGCGCGAGTGCCTCGAGCGCGCGCTGCTTGAGGAGCGCAAAGCGCGCCTCGATCTCCGGCCCGCCAGCCACCGGCTCAGCGATCTTTTCGATGCGCGCGGCGAAGAACGGCGTCTCGCGCAGCATCTCCACCACGCGGAAACGACTCTCGCCCTGACACACCAGGTGGTGTGCCCCCTCGGGCGTCGTCACGTAGCGGATGAGCGTGCCGAGCACGCCGATCTGGTACAGATCGGCGGCGCTCGGCTTGTCGATCGCGGGATCACGCTGCGCGAGCAGGGCGATCTTGTGCCCGGAACGTACCGCTTCCTGCGCCGCCGCGATGCTCTGTTCCCGGCCGACGCTGATCGGCAGCACCACGCCCGGAAACAGCGCCACGTTACGGATCGGCACGATGGGCAGCGCGTCCGCCGGCAAAGGCGGCAGCTCGATGCGTGGCTTGGCACCGGGGTTGTTGGTTTCCGCCATGGCTACTCGCGCCGGTCCGTCCGCACGAGTCGCACTTCGAGGCACCCGTTGAGGTATTGCGTGCCTGCGAGCTTGACGGGCGGGCCCGACAACGCGATACGCCTCACGAAGCGACCGTGCGGCAACTCCACGCGGCGGATCACGGCCTCGCGGTGCGCGAGCTTTAGGGGTCGCAAAGCGCTCACCGTGAGCGAACTTTGCTCGAGGCGAACCTCGATGTCCTCGGGGACGACTCCCGGCAGGGCAAAGAGCAGTATCAGGCCGTCCTCGGTCTCCTGGATGTCGACCGGCGGCTCCCAGTTGACCGCATCGCTCCCGGGTCCCAGGTAACGCAGGAACCGTCGCTGCAGCCGCTCCGCCTGGTCCGAGAGCTCCAGCGCCTGCAGCCACATCCAGCCGTATTCCCGCTCAATGCTCATTGCGCGTCTCGCCGCGTACCTGACCCGAGGCCGTAAGAGGCACGAGAGTATAGCGCGGCACCGCCGGCCACAGTTTCACGAGGGTTTTGGCAGCTGCGCGCGCTCACCCGAGCGGCAGCGCGATCGACAGGCGCCGCTACGGCTCCCAGCTCTTCGGCCGCAGCTCCCGCTCGACCCGCTCGCGCAGCTTGCCGAGCACGGCCTCCGCGGTCTCGGCGGTCGGGCGCACCTTCCCATCGATCTGCCAGCACCAGCCAAGGGCCGGACGGCGACGCAGCTCGATGCGCGTGACACGCGCCACCTCCGGCGCTTGTCGGGCGCTGTCCGCTTGCCCGGGACGTTCCACGGCGAGGCGTGTGTCGTACTCGCGCAGCTCGAGGTAGGCACGGCGCGCCGAGTCCGGCTCGAGCTCACAGTCCGCGAGCTGAATCGATTGACCCTGCAGGACCACCA
>DATIZW010000118.1:0-6384 GCA_035516875.1 Steroidobacteraceae bacterium | reverse complement strand
GCGTCGTAGGCGAGCTTGGCGCGGTTCACCACCACCGCGCGGTACACGTCGGCACCGCTCACGCTGCCATCGTGCGTCACCGTCATGTCGATGATCAGGCTGAGCCGCTCGCGATCCTCCGCAAGACAGGTGAGGTCGGTCGACAGTCGCTCGGGGAGCATGGGGAAGATCTGCGCGGCGGTGTAGACCGAGGTGGTGTTGGCGCGCGCGTGCGCATCGATGGGCGAATCGCGCGTGATGGTGGCGTCAACGTCGGCGATCGCCACCAGGATGCGCACCGCGCCACCGGCGAGCGGCACGGCCACCGACAGCTGATCGAGGTCGCGCGAGTCATCGTTGTCGATCGAGCACCACAGGAGCGTTCGCAGGTCGCGGATCGAGGGCGCCCGTTCGGTTGCCGGGCCGGTGATGGCGCTCAGTTGCCGTGCGGCAGCCGCCGGCAGGTCCGGCTCGAGGCCGTGCTCGAGCATGGCACGGCGGGCGATGCTCAGCAGATCACTCGCCGCTGCCGCTTGCTGTGACATCGCGGCATGATAACAAGAGCTCGCGCCCCGTGTACCGTGTCGCCGCGCACCGTGTCGCTATGCGCCACTGTCACCATGCGCCACTGTCGCCGTGCGCCGCAGGTAAAAATGCGAAGGGCACCGCGGATGGCTCCGCGGCGCCCTTCTTTCTCGAAGCGAGGCGTCCTTCCCTCGCTCGATTGCCGCCTGGTCACATGTTCGGCATGGTGCCGCTGTAGTACGCGAGCACGTATGCCTTGAGCGTTCCGCTGCTCGCCGGGGGCGCCGGCGCCTGCGGCACGCTCCACACCTTGACGATCGCCCCGGCAGTCAGCGCCGCCTGCAGCGTTGCCAGCCCGTCGCCGGCGATGTTGAGCGGCGTGATGGTCACCATGCCGTCCGAGCGGTTGACCTGGTAGACGAGCGTCGCCGAGCCGGTGTTGGTATCGAGGTTCACCGTCACCGGCAGCGTGCCGCCGAGCACCTGCATGGCGAAGCTGGTGCCGGTGAGTGCGGTGGTCACCGTGCCGAGCGGCAGCGGCGTCGGCACCAGCACGGCGTCGTTCAGGTACCAGCCCGAGGTGCCGTCACCGCCGATGCCATCGCCCCAGCGCGCACCGCTCACACCCCAGGCGACCACGTTGCCGAGGCTGCCGCCGAGGTCGACCGCACCGTTGGTGGCACTGATGAAGTCGCTCACCGCGCTGTTGCCGAAGTCGACGAGTGTCGGGAAGGTGAAGTCCCACCACTTGAAGCCGGTGATCTGCGTGGTCTGACCGTTCGACTGATATACACCGTTGTCGGCGTTGCTCGCGATGTAGGGCAGCGTCAGCGCGTAGTTGTCGTTCACCGCGAGAAACTGCGAGGTGTACTTGAAGCCCATGGTGTTGGCGTTCGAGATCTCGCCGCCGAAGGCCGCCGTCTCGATGTCGATGGTGCTCGCCACCATCGGCACCTGCAGCGGGTTCATCGAGCCTACGTGCACCTTGAAGCCGCGCACCAGGTTGCCGAGGAACCCGGTGCCCTCACCGATCGGCGTGGCATCGGCGACGGCGTTCGCCGGGGTGCGGAAGAAGAACAGTGTGCTCGCGTCGATCGCCACCCGCACCGGGACGCCGTCCTCGTTGGTCACGGTGAGCGTAGCGGCGGTGGAATCGACATTCAGCACGTGCCCCTCGGGGCTCAGCCACACCTTGCTGAAATCGCTGCTCACCCACAGGCGCACCGCCGTCAGGGTGCCGTCCGTCTGGTAACGCGCGGCCACCCGCACGAAGCGGCTGTCGAGTCCGCTCGCGCTGGCGAAGTTGTTGACCACGGTACGGCTGCCGGCGTCGAGATCGTACACGATCGTGCCGTACACGCTGTCGGCGCCGATGGTGAGCGCGATATTGCTCGTGATCTCGGTTTCCGGGTTGCTGGCAGGGTAGACCGGGAAGTCCTTGTCGATGGTGATCGCTGCGGAGCTCACAGCGGTCACGGTTCCATAAGTGTGGCGCAGCAGCAGCGCCGCGATGTCGTGCACCGGGCGACGGCGCACCGGCCCGTTGAAGTTCACTGCAAACACCGTGGCACCCTCCGCCGCCGGCGGCGTGTGCGCGACGATGAACGCCGGGTGCCCGAGATCGAACTCGACATCGAGTGCGACGTTGCTCTCGCCCGCGGTCACGGTGAGGTCATTCGCGAAGTTGACGTCGACGGCGACCGTACGGCTGCCGCTCCCGCCCTGCGCGCCCTGGATCTGGATCTGATCCGCAGGGATGCTGGTGCCGCCGGCAACCGGGAAGCCGCTCTCGGGATTGTTCGCCACGGTGAGCAGCACGTCGCCCGGGTTCGCGGCGATGGTGAGCACCGCGCCGCTGTAGGTGCCAGGCGGAACGCTCACGTTACCGAGCAGCTCGCCGAGCTGGTCGAGCTGCACCAGGTTGACATAAGGAGCCTGTGCCGGAGCGCTCCATACGGTGATCGGGGTGCCGCCGCCTGCCGGAACGAGCGCGATGCTCAGCACCTGGACGCCCACGCAGGCCCAGTCGTCGGACGGTGCGTCGCTGATGGTAATCGGCATCGCCGCCATGCTCTGCGCCGGTGTCGACGCAGTGCCACTCCCGCCACCGCCGCCACCACAGGCCGCCAGTGCGCCACCGAGACCGGCAATCACGGCGGCGTAAATCGCCCGTCGCAACATAATGCGCTGCATATCGAATCCCTCTGTTGCTTCGCCACGGTCGCCGCCGCGGCTCTCGAGCGTATAGCGGGCGAGGTTGGCGTTGGTTGACGCCGCAGCGCACGGAGCCAGGTTGGTTGTCGCTGCAGGACGACAGTGGCGGACGAGAGGTTGGTTTTGTCGCTAGCTGCCGTGCTGTATGAAGTTGGTCACGTACTGCTTGGCATGCTCGCAGGCCACTGTCAGCTCGAGTCCGCGCGCCAGGCCGGCGGCGATCGCCGTCGACAGCGTACAGCCGGTGCCACGGCGCACTGCAGTGCTGCGCGGCGCCGTCAAGCGCTGCGGCGCAGCGCGTGCCGTCAACAGGAGGTCGGTGGCGAGCGCGCCGTCGCCGTGTCCGCCCTTGAGCAGCACCGCCTCAGGTCCGAGAGCGAGCAGCGCGCAGCCCTGGCGCAGCAGCTCCCCCTCGCCGCGTGCAACAGGCTCACCGAGCAGCGCGGCGGCCTCGGGAATGTTGGGTGTCAGGAGCGTCACGCGCGGCAGCAATACCTCGCGCAGCGCCGCGTGTCCTGCAGCCTCGAGGAGCGCCCCGCCGGAGCTTGCCGCCAGCACCGGATCGAGCACCAGCGGCACGGCGCGGCGCGGCGGCAGGCTGTCGGCGACCGCCGTTACCGCAGCGCCCGTGGCCAGCATGCCGATCTTGACGGCGCCGACCCGGCGCGTGGCGAGCGCCGCCGCAATCTGCGCGCGCACGATGTCGGCAGGTAGCGGGTACACGCTCACCACCCGGGTATCCGTCTGCGCCGTCACCGCGGTCAGTGCACACAGGGCGCCGACACCGAGGTGCGCGAGTGTCTGCACGTCGCGCGTGAGGCCCGCGCCGCCGCTCGAGTCCGATCCGGCGATGACGAGGACCGCGATCACTCGCCCATCGCGATGAGCGCGAGGTTCGCGTGACCCTGACTCTGCAGCGCGCGCGCCGCTCGCCAGGCGCGCACGCCGGTACGGCAACACAGCACGATGCGTGCCGCGTCGGGGAGCTGCACCGCGCTGCGCTCGAGCGCCTCGACGCCGACGCGCAGCGCGCTGGCGAACGGCGATAGCGGGGATTCGGCGAGACTGCGCAGGTCGATGATGAGGTCGTCGGCACGCAGCTGGGACGGCGCGATGAAGGCGAGCGGCATTCCCTCAGGCTCGCGCGCCGCGGCAAAGGAGAAGCCGCCCATGTGCATGCTGCGGAAGTCGATCGAGAACAGCCGCCCACGTACCGGCGGTTGCCAGTCGAGCAGCACAGCGAGTACCAGGTGCGCCTGCAGCGTGCCGATCACGCCAACCGCGGTGCCGAGCACGCCTGCCTCGGCGCAACTGCCGGCGGCGCGCGGCAGCTCGGGAAATAGCGCGCGATAGCTCGGCGCACCAGCGCAGAAGACGCCGACGTAGCCCGAGAGAGCGAGCACCGAGGCACTGACGAGCGGCGTGCCGCCGTCGCGGCAGGCGTCGCTCAGCGCGTAGGTCACCGCGAAGCTGTCGGCGGCGTCCACCACCACGTCCGCCGCAGTCGCGAGCGCTGGCGCGTTGGCGGCGGTGAGGCGCTCGGTAAGTGCCTCGACGTACACCCCGGGGTTCATGGCGATGAGCGCGCGGCGCGCCGCGGCCGCCTTGAGCTCGCCGAGGTCGCTCATGCGGTAGAGCGGCTGGCGGTGCAGGTTCGACTCCTCCACGCGGTCATGATCGACGACCAACAGCCGCCCGACGCCGGCGGCCGCGAGGTAGGGCAGCACCGCACAGCCGAGGCCGCCCGCGCCCACCACCAGTACGGTGGCGCTCCCGAGGCGCGCCTGACCCTGCATCGTCACCTCGGCAAGCACGCTCTGGCGCGCGTAGCGATCGCCCATCGGTGCTCCTTACGCCGCAGCGGCTGCCGCAAGCCACTGCCGCATGCGTGTCTCCGGGTGCACCGCGCGTACGATGTCGGTGACCACTGCGGCGACGTCCGCGCCGGCGGCAAATACTCCGGGCAGCCGCTCGAGCGTCAATCCGCCGATCGCCACCAGGGGTACAGCGCCCACGCGTCGCTTCCACTCGCCGATGCGCTCGAGCCCCTGCGGCGCGAAGGCCATCACCTTGAGCAGCGTCGGATAGATGGGTCCGAGTGCCACGTAGTCGGGCTCGAGCGCGAGCGCGCACTCGAGCTCGCGCTCATCGTGTGTACTGACGCCGAGACGCACGCCCGCACGGCGCAATGCGCCCACGTCGGCACCCTCGAGATCACCCTGTCCGAGGTGCACGAAGTCGCACCCGGCGCGCAACGCCAGGTGCCAGTGATCGTTGACCACGAGCTGCGCGCCGCTTGCCACGCAGCAGGCCTGCGCCTCGCGTATCTGCCCGAGAACGCTCTCGTCTGGCTGTTCCTTGATGCGCAGCTGCACCAGGCGCACACCGAGGGCGGTGAGGCGCCGTACCCACGTGGCAGTGTCGACGATCGGGTAGACCCGCGGCAGGCTCATCCGCTCATCCGCGAAACGCCGTACCGAGCACGGGCGTCGAGGGCTCGGCGAGATCGCGCGGCTCGATCGGTCCGGCAAGGCGCGCGGCCAGTCCCGCCTCAACCGCCTGGGCGAAAGCCGCGGCCATCTGCACCGGGTCACGCGCCTGGGCGATGGCGGTGTTGATGAGCACCGCATCGAAGCCCAATTCGAGCGCCTGCGCCGCATGCGAGGGCACCCCGAGGCCGGCATCGACGATGAGCGGCACCCCGGGGAAATGCGCGCGCAGCGCGCGCAGCCCGAAGAGATTGTTGAGCCCGCGCCCCGACCCGATCGGTGCGCCCCAGGGCATCAGCACGCCGCAGCCGGCCGCGAGCAGCCGATCGGCGACCACCAGATCCTCGGTGGTGTACGGAAATACCTCGAAGCCCTCCTGGCACAGGATGCGCGCCGCCTCGGTGAGGCCGAAAACGTCCGGTTGCAGTGTGTCGTCCTCGCCGATGACCTCGAGCTTGATCCACGACGTGCCGAAGACCTCGCGTGCCATATGCGCCGTCGTCACGGCCTCCTTGACCGTGTGACACCCCGCGGTATTCGGCAGTACCAGCACTCCGAGCTCGCGAATGAGTCCCCAGAAGCCCTGTCCGGAGCGCTCACCGCTCGACTCGCGCCGCAACGACACGGTCACGACCTCGGCACGCGCGGCGCGCACCGCTTGCGACAGCACCGCGGGGGACGGAAAGCGTGCCGTGCCGAGCAGTAAGCGTGAGTTGAGCGAAGCCTGATAAATGTGCAGCATTCAGCCCCCCTGCGTCGGTGCCAGTACTTCGACGCGGTCGCCCTCGGCAAGCGCGGTCCGCGCTCGGGCACTTGCCGCGACGAACTCCTCGTTCACCGCGGTCGCGACCACGCGCTCGCCATAACCGAGCTCCTCGAGCGCGGCGGCGAGCTCAACGCCGGCGATCTCACGCCAGGCGCCGTTGAGGAGGATCCTCATCCATCACCTCCGGAAAATGAGCACCGTTGAGCAGCACTTCCGCGGCGCGGCGTGCCAGCGCAGGTGCCAGCAGGAACCCGTGGCGGTAGAGGCCATTCACGTAGAGCGTTCCGCCCTCGCGACGCAGCCGCGGCAGATTGTCGGGAAAGGCCGCCCGCACGGCGGTGCCGATCTCGACGATCTGCGCCTCGCCGAAGGCCGGATGCAGGGCGTAGGCCGCCGACAGCAGCTCGAGCA
>DATIZW010000117.1:0-7790 GCA_035516875.1 Steroidobacteraceae bacterium | reverse complement strand
CGGGGAACGCGCGGACTTCGCGGCGTTCGCGCGCGCTAACCCGGACCTGAACGACAAGGCGGCGCTCGCGCGCTGGTACCGCCCGGAGCGGCTCGCGAGCGCGAGCGCGCGGCGCACCTTCCTGCTGCCGGACCGCCTGCCGTGAGCGCTCACGGCGAGCACGCTCAATAGAGCAACACGGCCTGGCGCTGCGCGCGCCAGTCGGCCTCGTCCGCCGCCGCAAGCGTCTCGAGATCGGCCGGCAGCGCAGCGGGGTCGTCCACCCACTGGCGCAGCACTTCACCGCCGTTGATCACGTCGATGGCGCGACGTCCCTGCTCGTACTCATAGGCGAAGTCGCGCCACAGGGCGTAGTCGGGGTGTAGCCGGCGCAGCGCCTTGAACGCGAGCGCCACCAGCCGCCACGGGCGGAACGCCTCATGGTCGTAGTACAGCGAATCCTCGACGTGCAGCTGCAGCCCCTCGCACAGCTGCCCGACATGCTTGTGGAAGGTCGGCTCGAACCAGCACCGCCGCAGCCGCGCGCCCTCGAGCCAGCGCGGCGCGAGCGACTGCATCTCGGCGATGAGCGCCGCGGTATCGAGATCCGGCGCACCGATCAGCTCGAGCGGCCGCGTCGTGCCGCGTCCTTCAGAGAGCGTCGTACCCTCGAGCAGCACGGTGCCTGCGTAGCAGCGCGCCATCCACAGACCAGGCGCATTGGGGCTCGGGTTGATCCAGGTACGCTCGCGCAGCGGCCAGCCGTAGCCGGGCGGCTCCTGCGGGTTCCAGCCCTGCATCGCCACGACTTCGCAGTCGACGTCGAGACGCAGCGTCGCGACGAACCAGCGCGCCAGCTCGCCCATGGTGAGTCCGTGCCGCATGGGCAGCGCGCCCGCGCCCACGAAGCTCTCCCACCCCGGGCGCAGCTTTAGTCCCTCGACCGGACGGCCGCAGGGGTTCGGGCGATCGAGAATCCAGACGGCCTTGCGAGTCTTGGCCGCCTCCTCGAGTACGTAGCGCAGCGTCGTAATAAAGGTATAGATGCGGCAGCCAAGGTCCTGCAGGTCGACCAGCAGCACGTCGAAGGTGTCCATCATGGCGGCGGTCGGCCGGCGCACCGCGCCATAGAGACTGAACACGGGGATGCGGTGCACCGGGTCGACGAAGTCAGCCGATTCGACCATGTTGTCCTGCTTGTCGCCGCGCAAGCCGTGCTGCGGACCGAAGGCGGCGCTCAGGCGCACGGCCGGAAGCCTGGCGAGCGCATCGAGCGAATGCGTGAGATCGCGCGTCACCGAGGCGGGGTGCGCGAGCAGCGCCACGCGCCGTCCCGCGAGCGGCCGACGCAGCGCCGGCTCCTCGAGGAGCCGCTCGATCCCGAGCTTCATGTGTGACGCAGCTCGAAGCCGAAGCTGTCCGGGTCGTGGAAGTCGGGGTGCCCGGGCCCGTGCTGCAATGCCCAGTACGAGAGCCGCCCGTCATCCTCCTCGATCACCGCCGCGAGGGCCACCTGCAGGGCCCGGGCGTCGCGCAGCGAGGCGAGCCCGGCGAGATGCACGGTAGCGGTGAGATCGAGCTGGCGCGCCGTGCGGCGCACCTGCAGGCCCGGCGCCTCAACGAGCGTCGCGGCACTCATGCCAGTGCGGTAGTCCTCGAAGCGATACGCGGCCCAGTCGAAGGCGGGCGAGAAGTTGAACTCGTAGTAGCCCCGGGCATCCTGTGCGGCGACGAACGCCTCGAAGCAGGTGTGTTTCCACAAGCCATCGGACCTGCGCCCTGCGCCCGGGCCCGGTATGCGCACCCGCGCCATGTCGCCGTGCAGGGCGTAGTGGCAGGCGAGATGTACACCGTCGGTGAGCTGCGCCTCCACGGCGATGCTCCACACCGCCTCGCCGGGGGTCTCGGGATGCGCGAGAAGCAGCGCCCGCTCGGTGACGGCGCTCATCGCAGCAGGCCTCAGGAGCGCAGCCATTCGAGCAGGGCGCGCGTTACTTCTTCCGGCCGCTCGAGCGCCGACAGGTGCCCGCACTGTGGCACGGTCACCAGGTGCGCACCCGCGATGCCGTGTGCCATCTCCGCGGCACGCTCGGGCGGAGTGACCTCATCGCCATCGCCGACCAGCACCAGGGTCGGGCAGCGGATGCTGCCGAGCAGCGGGCGCGAGTCGGGGCGCGCGATGTTGGCGGTCTGCTGCCTGAGGTAGCCTTCGGGCCCGACCTCCTGCGCCATGACGTCGAACACGTCGCGCAGGGCGCGGTCCTCGCGCCGCGAGCGGTGCACCAGACGCGGAAACAATGCGTCGAGCACCTCGGCGAAACGACCCTGGGCAACGAGCGCCATCTGCGCGCGCCGCGTGGCGCTCTGCTCCGCCGAGTCGGGGGCGGGGCTGGTGTCGAGCAGCGCAAGCCGCGCGACCCGCTCGGGCGCCTGGCGCAGGATCTCGAAGGAGATGTAGCCGCCCATCGACAATCCAGCGAGCGCGAACACGCGTGGTGCGCGCTCGAGGACGTGGCGGGCAATCGCTGCCATGCTCTCATCGCGCGTGTGATCGGCGATCATCACGGGACCCGCGCGCCACAGCTGCGGGATCTGCTGGGCATAGAGGCGCGAAGAGGCGGCAAGTCCGGGGATCAGCACGAGGGCCAGCGGCTCGGTCACGGCCGCGAGCGTAACATGTGCCGATGAGACATCGCAGTGCGCGCCCGGCAGTCCGTGCAGCCCAGGCGCTCATCGTGTTCGCGCTCGCACTCGGCGCCGCCAGTGGCGCGCCGCCGGCGGCAGCGCCATCACCATCGCCGCCCGCTGCGGCAGCGACCGCGGGTGGGATCGATGCCGCGGCGGCCGCACGCTTCGCGGCACTGGCGCTCAAGTGCCTGCACCAGGAGTATCCCAATCACATCAGTCATACGCTCAACGCTGCCGCCGACGCCCGTCCGCCGCACGAGCTGACACCGGCGTTCTACGGCTGTCTCGACTGGCACTCGGACGTTCACGGCCACTGGCTGCTGGTACGGCTGCTGCGGCTGTATCCTCAGGCCCCGTTCGCCGCGACGGCGCGGGCCGAACTCGCCCGCAGCTTCACGCCGCAGAACATCGCCGCGGAGGTCGCGTACCTGCGTGGCGCCGGCCGCGCCTCGTTCGAGCGCCCGTACGGGCTCGCATGGCTGCTGCGCCTGGCGGCGGAGCTGCGCCAGTGGGACGACGCCGACGCACGCCGCTGGTCCGTGGCCCTCGCCCCGCTCGAGACCGAAGCCGCGGCGCGCGTTGCGAGCTGGCTGCCGAAGCTGCACTACCCGATCCGCATCGGCGAGCACGACCAGACCGCCTTCTCCTTTGGTCTCGTCTGGGACTGGGCGGCGATCGGCGGCGATCGACACATGCGTGAGCTGCTCACCGACGCCGCGCAACGCTTCTACCTGCACGATCGCAACTGCCCGCTCGCTTACGAGCCCTCGGGCGAGGACTTCCTCTCGCCCTGTCTCGCCGAAGCCGACTTCATGCGCCGTGTGCTGGCGCCGCCGGCTTTCGCGCAGTGGCTGTCGGTTTTCCTGCCGCAGATTCCCCGCAGCGGCACGGGAGCTTCCCCCAGGCATGCGCCGTGGCTCCCGCCCGGGGTGGTGACGGACCGCGCCGACCCGAAGCTCGCGCACATCGATGGGCTGAACCTCAGTCGCGCGTGGATGCTCGAGGGCATCGCCCATGGGTTGCCGCCGCACGATGTGCGCCTCGCCCCGCTCCTCGCGAGCGCGCGCGAGCACGCCGAGGCATCGCTGCCCGCGGTCACCGGCGAGCACTACGAAGGTGGACACTGGCTGGGTACCTACGCCGTCTATCTCACCAGCGGGGCGGGACTCCACCCCTGAGGCTTCAGGCAGCGCGCGCCGGCCGGTAGCTCCTGGGCAACGGCCCGGGCAGCCCGGGCTCGCAGCCGCAGCCTCAGCCGAGCGCCTGACGCAGCTCGGCGATAAGGTCCTCGACGTCCTCCACGCCGACCGATAGCCGGATGAGTCCGTCGCTGATACCGAGCGAGGCGCGCACCTGCGCCGGGAGCGAGGCGTGCGTCATCATTCCGGGGTGCTCGATCAGGCTCTCGACGCCACCCAGGCTCTCGGCGAGGCCGAACAGGTGGCAACGCTCGAGCGCGCGCCGCGCCACCTCGAGCCCGCCGCGCAGCACCGCGGTGACGATGCCGCCGTAGCCCGTGCTCATCTGTCGCCGCGCGAGCGCGTGCTGCGGATGGCTGGCGAGACCGGGGTAGCGCACCTGCTCGACCTGCGGATGCTTCTCGAGGAACTGCGCCACGGCCAGCGCGTTGGCGCAGTGGCGCTCCATGCGCAGCGCGAGTGTCTTGATCCCGCGCAGCGTGAGGAACGAGTCGAAAGGTCCCGGCACCCCGCCGACCGCGTTCTGCAGGTAAGCGATACGCTCGGCGAGATCCGAGCCCTCGCGCACGATCGCCGCGCCGCCGACGGCGTCGGAGTGTCCGTTGAGATACTTCGTGGTCGAGTGCACCACGATGTCGAAGCCGTGCTCGAGCGGGCGCTGAATGTAGGGTGTCGCGAACGTGTTATCACACACCGCGAGCAGCCCGTGCTCGTGCGCCAGGCGTGCCACCGCCGTGAGGTCAACCAGCTTCAGCAACGGGTTGGTCGGGGTCTCCACCCACACCAGGCGTGTCTCGGGGCGGATGGCGGCGGCGAGCGCCGCGGGCTTTGACAGGTCGACGAATGACACGCTGTGTCCGGCCGAGCGCCGGCGCACGTTCTCGAACAGCCGGTAGCTGCCGCCGTACAGATCGTGCATGGCGACGATATGCGAGCCGGCATCGAGAAGCTCCAGCAGTGTTGCCGTCGCGGCCATGCCGGAGGCAAACGCGAAGGCGGCGGTGCCGCCCTCGAGGTTGGCGAGTGCCGCCTGCAGTGCGTCGCGGGTGGGATTGCGGGTGCGCGAGTAGTCGTAGCCCTGGTGAACACCGGGGCTCGACTGCACGTAGGTCGAGGTCGCGTAGATCGGCGGCATCACCGCCCCGGTGAGCGGATCGGGATGCTGCCCGCCGTGGATCACGCGCGTCGCGAATCTTTGTGTAGAACCGTCGTTACTCATGGGCAACCATCAGCCGCAGGGGTGAAGAGAAAAATGGAGGCGTGCGCGATGCCGGGACGGCGCGGTGCAGCGCGGCGCCGCGAGAAACGCGCAGCGCAGACAGGCGCGCCCGTCACAACTTCCGTCGCAGCCAGTTGAGCAGATCGATGCGCGTGATGAGTCCCTGGAACTCGTTGTCGTGCATGACGATCGCGACCATGCCGCGCTTGAAGATCTCCATCAGCTGCGACACCGGCGCATCCGCCGGCACCGTCACCAGGTGGCTCGCCATGGCACGGGTCACCGGCTCGTTGAAGTGCTCGGGATTGGCGACGACCTCGAGCAGGATGTCCTCCTCGTCGACGATGCCGACGATGCGTCCATCCTGCATCACCGGCACCTGCGACACATCGTAGAGCTTCATGCGGCGGTACGCCGCCATTACCGTCTCGGTGGAGTTGACCGTCACCGCGGCGTGCTCGGAATGCGGTCGTGCGATGAGATCGCGCAGGTCGCCGCGGTGAGTACGCTCGAGGAAACCCTGGTCCAGCATCCAGTAGTCGTTGTAGACCTTCGACAGGTATTTGTTACCGCTGTCGCACACGAACGTCACCACGCGCTTAGGCGAGCGCTGCTCGCGGCAGTAGCGCAGCGCCGCCGCGAGCAGCGTACCGGTCGAGGTGCCGGCGATGATGCCCTCGCGGGCGAGCAGCTCGCGGCAGGTACGAAACGCCTCCGCGTCCGCGATGCTGTAGGTGGCCGTGACCCGCGAGAAGTCAGCGACCGGCGGCACCGAGTCACCGCCGATCCCCTCGACCAGCCACGGCGTGGTCTTCTCCGGGAGCTTGCCGGTGCGCGCGAAGTGCGCGAGAGCGGAGCCGAGCGGGTCGGCGAGCACCATGTCGACCGCGGGCGCGGTGCGGGCGAAATAGTGCGTGAGTCCGGCGAGAGTGCCGCCGGTGCCGGCACCACATACCACCGTGTGCAGCCGGTGCTCCATCTGTTCCCAGATTTCGGGGGCGGTGGTCTCCTCGTGCGCCCGGGCGTTGGCGGGATTGCCGAACTGATTGACGAAGTAGGCGCCGGGCATCTCGCGCGCCAGCCGCTCGGCGACGTCGCGGTAGTACTCCGGGTGCCCCTTGCTCACGTCCGAGCGCGTCAGCATCACCTCGGCGCCCATCGCTCTCAGGTGGAAGATTTTCTCCTGGCTCATCTTGTCGGGGATCACCAGCAGCAGGCGGTAGCCCTTCTGCGCCGCCACCAGCGCAAGCCCGAGCCCGGTGTTACCGGCGGTCGCCTCGATCAGCATGCCGCCGGGCCTGAGGCTGCCGGCACGCTCGGCCTGCTCGATCAGGTAAAGACCGATGCGATCCTTGATGGATCCGCCCGGGTTCTGATTCTCGAGCTTGAGGAACAGCTCGCAGGGCCCGGTGTCGAGGCGGCGCACTGCCATGAGCGGCGTGTTGCCGATCATCTCGAGTACGTTGCCGTGGGTCGGCGCGGGCATGGCAGATCCTAGAGCGGGTCGCCGCGCGATTGTACGCCACGGCGGGCGCGCTTCTTGCGCGGGCCGCGCGGAGCCCTGCAGTAACGCCTCCGGCGCGCCGTGTCCGCGCGCCACGCGCTGTCAGAGCGCGCGCTCAGCCGGCGCTGACGATGAGCCCCGCAGCGACCCAGCTGCGCAGCAGGGTCGCCGCTTGCGCCGGTGCGGCAGCGTCGCCGAGCTGCTCGCACAGCAGCTCGCACAGCTCGCCGAACGGCCAGCCGCGGCGCGCCCCATCGAGCGCCGCGGCTTCCGTCTGCGGCAGCGAGCGAAAATACGTGCTCAGCTCCTGTCGCCACACCAGCCACTCGAGCGGCTCGGCCGCAAGGCTCGCCGCCGGCCGCTCGGTGTCGTCGGTCAGCGCCTGCCACAGCTGTGGCACGTTCCACCACAGGGTCAGGCGCTGGATGCTCGGGTGGAAGGCGAAGCGCAGCTGCGCCCACTGCTCTGGCGGCAGCCGGGCGAGCCTCTCGTGCGTGAGTGGCGCGACGTCCGCGGCATCGAACGCGCTCGTCATCGCCCACTCCCAGCGGGCGAGCTCGGCGAGCACCGGGGCCGCGGCGTAGTTCTCGCGCGTCGTCAGGAACTGCGCGAGCGCATCACCGTAGTAGCGGATGGAGAAGAACGGCGAATCGTGTGCGCGCACGTACTCGCCGGCGAGCGTGCGGAAGTCAGCCTCGCCCAGCAGCCCCGCCAGTGCCGGGAAGTTGGCTGCCAGGGCATCCGCGAGGCGGCTGCGATAGGCGCCGGCGTAAATCGCAAGTCGGGTTGCCACCGGCACGCGCGCCGTGCCGATCACGTGCTTCTCCACGACCGGGTTCCCGCGCAGCAGGTAGTCCTGGAAGTCGCCCTGGACGCGCGCGAGCGTGCTCACGAGGTACCGCCGGTCGCGTGGCCGCGGTGAGTCGGCGGGGCGCCGGCTGACCCCACCGCCCGGCCTGCGGGCGCGGTGCGCGCGGCCTCGAGCGAGGCGGCGAGCGTGCGCTCGCAGAGCGTGCGCGCGGCGTCGAGCTCGGCGCACAGCTCCGCGAGCGGCGGAATATGATCGTCGCGCTCGATCATGGTGGAGACCGCACCGAAGCGGCGCACCGCGTAGGCATACAGCTGCCACACGGGGTCCGACACCGGGTGGTCGTGGGTGTCGACCAGGTAGTCGCCGTGATTCTCGTGCCCGGCGAGATGA
>DATIZW010000116.1:0-5703 GCA_035516875.1 Steroidobacteraceae bacterium | reverse complement strand
GTGACCGTGACCGCGCTGGTCGATACCGATGACGGTCCGGTGGGCAGCGAAGTAGTCACGCTGCTTTGCGAAGTTACTGTCGAAGAACGTCATGCCGCCGTGCAGAAAGACAATCGGCTGACCGTGGCCGAAGGTCTCCGTATAGAGCCTGGCACCGCGCACCTCGAAGAACCGGTGCGTACCACCGGCGCTCTCGGCGGACGCCGCCGCAGTGGTTGCGTCCGCAGCTCTATGCGTACTCGACGCAGCGCCGCCTGCCAGCGCGACACCTGCAGCGCCGGCGCCAGCCGCAGCTGCCGCACCGCTTGCGCCTGCGGCGACTGGCGCACCAGCCGCGGTACCCCCACCCACGGCGCCGCCCGCCGTGCCGGCCGCGGCCGCACCGCCAGCCACGGCACCGCCAGCGGCTGCACCGGGCGCGATGCCCGCGCCGCCGGCAGCAGCCGCGCCGCCCGAAGCAGCGGTACTCTTGGCACCCCCCGCGGTGACCGCCCCACCGGAGTTGCCCTTCACGGTGTAGCCGCTCGTGACCAGAAACCCCTTCTGCTCCGCGTCCGCGCAGCTCATGGGAGAGACGGCGGCGCTCTTGAGCGCCGTCATTCCATCGGCGCGCACGAACACCTCGCCGGCCACGCCGTTCTTTTCAGTCTTGCCGGTCTTCGGATCGATCAGGCAGTAATAACGATGCGTGCTGGGCGCTGTTCCGACATCGAAGTGTCCACGCACTACTTCGCGCTTGAGGTCTTCCTCGAATCCCTGCTTCACGCTCGCGAAGTAATCCTGCTTGATGTCTGCAGCCTGCGCCGCGACCGGACCCGCGGCCACACCACCTCCTGGGGTGCCCGCCGGCGGATCGGCCCCGACGCTGCGCGCGGTTACCAGCAACCACAGCGCTACGGCAAGACGGTGCCAGTAGCGCGGAATTCGCTCCGCAGTATTCACTTGCCCCCCACGCAACGGTTTGCGCCTGATTCTAACGTGGTGTCACCCCGCGGGCAGGGCCGCCGCCTACGACAGTGGGTCCGCGCCGCAGCGTGTGAGAAAGCTCGTCTTGCGCCGCGACCGAGGTGAGGAGATTGAGCTTTCACGCCGGCGAGTCCTCCGGTGCGGCGGATGCCCTCGGCAGCATCGTGATGCGTGCCTGCTACTGCTCGGTATTCGATGAATGCTGGCTGAGCGACCTGCGGACGCTCCACCCTCCACGCCTCAAGGAGTGCCCGGTGCCCGGGGTACCCTTCCGGGGGTGATCCGGTAGGCGCGGCGGGTTTTGGGGGGTGCCCGGGGGGCCCGGCGAGGGACCACGCCCAGGGGAACGCAAGGGTGTAAACGCGCCTGTCCCGTGCGCGTTAAACTGACTGGTGGAATGATGATGCCCCGGTCCGGTCGTGGGCGCAGGCCGGGAGGGAGGGTGCAATGGAGCGCTACAAGAGCTTCCTAACGGGTGCAGCAGGCTGTGTTCTGCTGTGCGTGCTTTCGTCCTGTGGAGACGACGAGTCGGGCACTGGCAACCCCATACCGTACGCGGGTGATGCCGCCACCCCGAGCGGGCTCATGCAGGCCAGCGATGGCAATTTCTATGGGACCAGCTGGAATGGCGGCGCGAACAGCCAGGGCGCCTTCTTCAGGGTCACCCCCGACGGCGCCGAGAAGGTGCTTTATTCATTCGCCGGGGGTACAGGCGATGGCACGAACCCCGAGGGCGTAATTCAGGGCACTGACGGCAACTTCTATGGCGCCACGGGCGCGGGCGGAATCGGCGCCTGCCCCGGAGGCTGCGGCATCATTTTCAAGATCACCCCGGCCGGAGCCGAGTCGGTCATGTACTTCTTCACCGGCGCCGGCGACGGGGGCAGTCCCAACGACCTGCTGCTCGGCAGCGACGGCAACTTCTACGGGGCCGCCGCGCTTGGCGGCGTCACGAACGGCGCTTGCGGTAGTCAGGGTTGCGGCGTGGTGTTCCGTCTCACCCCGTCCGGGACGCTGACGACGCTGTACGCATTCCCGGGCGGCCCCGCCGACGGGGCCGAGGCGGCATACGTCATTCAGGGTACCGACGGGAACCTCTACGGCAACACGGTCTACGGTGGGCAAAGCGACGACGGCACCGTGTTCGAGCTCACCCTGGGCGGCGTCGAGACCGTGCTCCACTCCTTTGCCGGCGGCAGTGATGGCGCGATCCCCTTCGCACCGCTCACCCAGGGGAGCGACGGCAACCTCTATGGCACGACGCAGTACGGCGGCACATATGGCAACGGCGTGATCTTCTCGGTTGATCTTGGGCCGATCCCTGCGGGGATGAGCAACGAGGCCGTACTGCACGCGTTCGCCGGGACCACGTCCGAGGGTGCGAACCCTGCAACCGCCATGGCCCTCGGGAGCGACGGCAATTTCTACGGCACGACCAACTCCGGGGGCGATCCGAACTGTGCCAGCGGCTGCGGCACGGTGTTCAAGATCGCGCCCGCGGGGACTTTTGCGACGCTTTCGCTGTTCGGCGTGGGCGCGGGTAACGTTCCACCCGACCCAACCAGCCTCATCCAGGGCAACGATGGGAATTTCTACGGCACCACGTCCCAGGGCGGCGGGAATGGCTTCGGTACGGTCTTCAAAATGACCCCGGCCGGGGAAATGACCGTGCTGTACAACTTCGGCACCAATCCCTAGCGCAGCTCGCTCGTCAACACCGACCGGCTCAACGGCGCTTGGAGGCTGCCGCGCGGCGTCGCGCGGGACGCCGCTGTTCGCGCACGCGCCGCTCGCGCAGGTAGGGGTTGACGTCGGTCCGATACTCGATGAACACCGGCGTCGCGTAGAGGTCGTAGGACTTGCGGAATACGTTGGCCAGGTAGCGCGTATACGCCTCGGGAACCGCCGCGGTCTGATTGCCGTGAATCACGATGCGCGGCGGATTACGACCCCCCTGGTGGGCGTAGCGCAGCTTGATGCGCCGGCCGCGCACCAGGGGCGGTTGGTGCGCCATGAGCGCCTGCTCGAGCGTGCGCGTCAGCTCGCGGGTGGGCAGGGTGCGCATCGCGGCCTCGTAAGCACGCACGGTCGCGTGCATGAGCTCGCCCACCCCGGTGCCGTGGCGCGCGGATATGAAGTGCAGCGGCGCAAACGGCGCGAAATCGAGCTTGAGTGCGAGCTGACGGTGAATCTGCTCGCGCTGCTCGGGCGCGATGCCGTCCCACTTGTTGACCGCGATGATCAGGGCGCGTCCGCGCGCGAGCGCCAGCCCGAGCACACTCGCGTCCTGCTCGGCCACGCTATCGTGAGCGTCGAGCACCAGTATCACCACGTGCGCCTCATCGATCGCCTGCAGCGTCTTGGCGACGCTGGCGCGCTCGACGACGTCCTCGACGCGCGAGCGTCGCCGCAGGCCGGCAGTGTCGATGAGCAGGAATTTGCGGCCGTCGCGCTCGAAGGGGATCAGGATGCTGTCGCGCGTCGTGCCGGGCTCCTCGCTCGCGATCACGCGCTCCTCGCCGAGCAGGCGGTTGACGAGCGTGGACTTGCCCACGTTCGGGCGCCCGATGATGGCGATGCGGATGGCCTGCGAGTCCTGCTCGGCCGGCGGGTAGGCCTCGAGACCGGCGAGCACGTGTCGCATCAGCTCCTCGCAGCCCTCAGCGTGGCTCGCGGAGATAGCGATCGGCACACCGAAACCAAGCGCGTGGAAATCGGCAGACACCACGTCGGCGTCGAGGCCCTCGGCCTTGTTGAGGGCCAGCGTCACCGGTTTGCCCGCGCGGCGCAGCTCACGCGCCACGTACTGATCCCGCGGCGTAAGACCGCCGCGGGCGTCGGCGATGAAGATCAGCCGGTCCGCCTCACGCACCGCGCGCTCGGTCTGCGCCCGCATCTGCGCCTCGATGCCGCTCGGGTTCTCCACCAGCCCGCCGGTATCGATCACGATGTAGGGGACCGGTCCGAGGCGGCCGAAGCCGTACTGCCGGTCGCGCGTGAGCCCCGGAACGTCGGCTACGATCGCATCCCGCGTGCCGGTGAGCACGTTGAACAGCGTCGACTTACCGACGTTCGGGCGGCCGACGAGCGCGATGACCGGCAGCATGCGCGCGGCGGGCGGCGCGCACGCCGCTACTTGCTCTGCGCCGGGGGTGGCGCCTCTGCGGCCGGCACGGGCTTCTTCGCCGTCGCGACCACGCCCCGGATCGGTGTCACCTTGTAGGCGTTGATCTTGCCGGTGTCGTTGATCACCACCACCAGGTCGCCGGCGACCACCGGCGCCGTGCTGACGCGCACACCGCCGCTCGAGACACGCGCCGCGAGCGCGCCGCTTGCCTTATCGAGCCAATGCACGTAGCCCTGGAAGTCGGCGACGACGATGGCGTCGTCCATGAGGGCCAGTGCCGACAGTCCGCGATGCAGCAGCGCGTTCTGGCGCCAGATCTCGGCACCGGTACGTGCCTTGAGCGCCAGCACCTCGCCGTCGGCATCGGAGACATACAGCGTGTCCTCGTCGTAGGTCAGTCCGCGGTAACTCGACGCCTCGTGCGACCACCAGATCTGCCCGGTGTCGAGCGCGAGCATCGCCACGCGTCCCTGGAAGCCGACGGCATACACGTCGTGACCGGAGACCATCACCTCGGAATCGATGTCGGAAAGCCGCTCGAGCTCCGTGCGGCCGTGCGGCGGAGTCACCGTGGCCTCCCACTGCACCGAGCCGTCGTTGCCGTTGACGGCGAGCACCTTGCCGTTGTCGAAGCCGCACAGCACCACATCGCCGACGATTAATGGGCGCGCGGTCCCGCGCAGCGACAGCCGCGGGACCTGCTGTTCCTGAACCCACACCTCGTGGCCGTCGGCCGGATCGAGACCGTGCAGCTTGCCATCGACGGTGCGCACCGCGATGAGCCGCTCGGAGATCGTGGGTGCCGCCAGCACCTCGCCATTGAGGCGCATCTTCCAGCGCGGCTGACCGTTGGCGGCATTGAGGGCGAACACCTGACCATCACTCGAGCCAACCAGCACCATGTCCGCGTTCGCGGTGGTGCCGCCCGAAAGCGGGGCGTGTGTCACCGCCTTCCAGATGACCCGGCCGTTGGCGAGGTTGAAGGCCACGACGTCGCCGCGGTTGCCCGCGGCGTAGACGCGGTTGTCGGCAATCGAGACGCCCAGCCCGAGCCGCAACGGTGCGGAGCCTTTGTCCTTGACCGAGCCGCTCCAGATGCGCTCGACGCGCAGGCTGGGTTTGGGTAGTGGCGTCAGCTTGGCCGGCTCGTCGACGTTCTTATCCTTCGAGCATGCCGCGCTCAGCAGCAGCGCGGCGAGTGCCCCGGCCAGCAGCAGCAGGTTGTTGGGTTTCAAGCCAGGCGGGAAGCGCATGGGGTCACCGGGCGGCGGCCGGGGTAGCGGCGGCTGCGGCAGGGGCGGCCGGGGCAGCGGCAGCGGCGGCCGGGGCAGCCGATTTGGCTGCCGGCGCACCCGCCGTGGCGGTGCTCGACAGGTCGGCGATCTTCAGCTCCAGCAGCGCGCCTTCGCTGCCTTCGCCGGCCGACTGCGCGCTGCGGTACTCGCGCAGCGCCGCCGCCTTGTCGCCCTTGGCGTAGTAGGCATCGCCGCGCACCTCGTGGTAACGCCCCGCGAATGCGCCAGCCTGCTCGGGGTTGCCGAGCGTGGCGAGCGCACTCTCCGCCTTGCCCTGGGCGATCTGCACGCGTGCCAGTCGCACCCGCCCAATGA
>DATIZW010000115.1:0-11009 GCA_035516875.1 Steroidobacteraceae bacterium | reverse complement strand
GGTGCGGGCGACGCGGGCCCAGGCGGACCGGCAGCTCTACCGGCAGGCGATCCGCGCGCACCTCGAGAGCGAGCCGAACCTCGCGCTCTTTCAGCAGGAGGTGGCGGACCTGATCGTGCACGGCTCGCGGGTCCGGGGGGTCGTCACGGTGACCGGCATCGCCTTCGAGGCACCTGCCGTTGTGCTGACGGTCGGCACCTTCCTCGGCGGGCGGCTGCACGTCGGGCTCGACAACTATGCCGGCGGACGCGCGGGGGATGCACCCTCCAACCGCCTCGCCGCGCGGCTGCGCGAGCTGCCGCTGCGGGTCGGGCGGCTGAAGACGGGGACGCCGCCGCGGCTCGATGGCCGCACGATCGACTATTCCGTCATGAAGGCCCAGCCAGGCGATGTACCGACTCCGGTATTCTCGTTCCTTGGACGCGCCAATGAGCACCCAGCGCAGATTGACTGTTTCATAACGAGTACAAATGAGCGCACCCATGACATCATCCGCGCCGCCACCGATCGCTCGCCGATGTTCACGGGCGCGATCGTCGGCGTCGGCCCGCGCTATTGCCCGTCGGTCGAGGACAAGGTGGTCCGCTTCGCGGACAAGCCCTCGCACCAGATCTTCGTCGAGCCGGAGGGTCTGACGACCCGCGAGGTCTACCCGAACGGCATCTCGACGAGCCTGCCCTTCGAGGTGCAGTGCGACCTCGTGCACAGCATCCGCGGCTTCGAGAGCGCGCACCTCACACGGCCCGGCTATGCGATCGAGTACGACTTCTTCGACCCCCGCGACCTGAAGACGACGCTCGAGACGCGACCTCTCGAGGGGCTCTACTTCGCCGGCCAGATCAACGGCACTACCGGCTACGAGGAAGCCGCCGCGCAGGGACTCATCGCCGGGATCAACGCGGTGCTCGGCGTGCGGGGCCGCGATCCCTTCGTGCCGAAGCGCAGCGAGGCCTATGTCGGCGTGCTGATCGATGATCTGGTGACGCGCGGCACCCGCGAGCCGTACCGCATGTTCACGAGCCGCGCCGAGCACCGGCTGCTGCTGCGCGAGGACAACGCGGACCTGCGCCTGACGCCCGCCGGCCGCTCGCTCGGACTGGTGGACGAGGAGCGCTGGGCGCTGTTCCTCGCCAAGCAGCGCGGCTGCGAGGACGAGCTTGCGCGGCTCGACGCGCTGCGCGTCAAGGCGGCGGAGGTCCCGACGCAATGGGCGCAACGCATCCTCGGCGGTGCGCTGGCGCGCGACATGAGCGCCCTCGAGTTGCTGCGGCGCCCGGAGGTCACCTACGACAGCCTGCTCGAGATCGCAGGACCTGCCGCCTGGCAGGCGGGTCCGGCGGACGACCGGCTCGCCGCGCAGGTGCGCACGCAGATCGAGGTGCACGCGCGCTACGCCGGGTACATCGAGCGGCAGGCACAGGAGATCGAGCGCGCGCGGCGCAACGAGGAGACGGTGCTGCCGGAGAACCTCGACTACGCGACCCTCAAGGGCCTCTCGCACGAGGTGCGGCAGAAGCTCGCCGAGGGGCGCCCGGCGACGCTGGGGCAGGCGGCCCGCATCCCCGGCGTCACCGCGGCGGCACTCTCGGTCCTGCTGGTGCACCTGAAGAAGCGCGCGCTGCGCGCGCCGCCGAAGGTCGCATGAGCGGCTTCGTCGGGCGGCTCGCGCAGGCCTGGGAGACGAACGACTCGCTGCTGTGCATCGGGCTCGACCCGGAGATCGAGCGCTTCCCGCGCCACATCCTGGCCGAGGCGTCGCCCATCTTTCATTTCAACAAGAGCGTCATCGACGCGACGGCCGACCTGGTGTGCGCCTACAAGCCCCAGTTCGCTCACTATGCCGCCTACGAGGCCGAGGACCAGCTCGAGCGCACCATCGAGTACATCCACCGCGTCTACCCCGACGTGCCGGTGATCCTCGACGCCAAGCGCGGCGATGTCGGCAGTACCGCCGAGCGCTATGCCATCGAGGCCTTCGAGCGCTACGGCGCGGATGCGGTCACCGTCAACCCCTATCTCGGCGGCGAGGCCCTCGAGCCGTTTCTGCGTCACGCGGACCGCGGCGTCATCGTGCTGTGCCGCACCTCCAATCCCGGCGCGGGCGAGCTGCAGGATCTCGAGGTCGGCGGCCGCAGGCTCTACCAGGTGGTCGCCGAGCTCGCGGCGCAGCGCTGGAATTCGCGCGGCAACTGCCTGCTGGTGGTGGGGGCCACCTACCCGCGCGAGCTCGCCGAGGTCCGCGAGCGCGTCGGGGAGATGCCGCTCCTCGTGCCGGGGATCGGCGCGCAGGGCGGCGATGTCGCGCAGGTGGTGCGCAACGGCCAGACGCGCGCCGGCACCGGGCTCATCATCAGTGCCTCAAGGAGCGTCCTCTACGCCTCCACGGGGCCGGACTTCGCCGCGGCTGCGCGCGGGGCGGCCGAAGTACTGCGCGCTCAGATCAACGCGACCCGCCAGCGCCGCGAATGAGCTCGCACCGCGGCGCACTGCGCCTCCTTGCCTTCGCCGGGGCGCTCGCTGCATTGCTCGCGCTCGGCTGCTCGGGTCCCTCGGAGGGCCCGGGGGCTGCGCTGCAGGCCGTACTGGTGCGCGGCGGCGGACCCGACCCCGACTCTCTCGATCCGCAGAAGGCGCGCGGCTTCGAGGCGCAGACCATCCTGCGCGACCTGTGCGAAGGGCTCACCACGCTCGATAAGAACGCGGCGGTCGCTCCCGGCGTCGCGAGCAGCTGGAGCGTGAGCGGGGATGGCCTGACGTACCGCTTCGCGCTGCGGCCCGAGGCGCGCTGGTCGAACGGTGACCGCGTCACCGCCGCCGACTTCGTCGCCGGGCTCGTGCGGCTCGTCGACCCGGCGACCGCCTCCGGTTACGCCCAGTACATCGACGTGGTGGCCAATGCCCCGGACATCATCGCCGGGCGCAAGCCCCCCGGCGCCCTCGGCGTCGCCGCCCCGGACGAGGCGACGCTCATCATCACGCTCGCAAGCCCGGCGCCCTATCTGCCGACGCTGCTCTCGCACCCGAGCACCTGCCCGGTGCATCAGCCGACGGTGCGGCTGCACCCGGACGGGTTCGCGCGCCCCGGGATCATGGTGTCGAACGGCGCCTTCGTGCTCAAGGAATGGGTGCCGGGCGCCTACATCCTCGCCACCCGCAACCGTCACTACTGGAACGATGCGGCGACCCATCTCGAGGGCGTGAAGTACCTCATGATCGCCGACGAGAACGCCGAGCTCGCCCGCTATCGCAGCGGCGAGCTGCAGGTGACCTTCGTCGTGCCGCGCGGGCAGTTCGACTGGATCAGGGCTCATCTCGCCGATCAGCTGCACATCGCGCCGCAGCTCACCACCTACTACTACGGCTTCAACCTCACCCGCGCACCGTTCAAGGACAGCCCCAAGCTGCGCCGGGCGCTGTCGCTGGTGATCGACCGCGAGAAGCTCGCGACGCTCGTGCTGCGCGTCGGTGAGCTGCCCGCCTACGGCTGGGTGCCGCCCGGTATCGCCGGCTACACCTCGCAGTCCTTCGACTACCGCGAGACACCGATGCCGGCGCGGATCACCGAGGCGCAGCGTCTCTATCGCGAGGCGGGCTACTCGGTGCAGAAGCCGCTCGCCTTCGAGCTGCGCTACAACTCCGGCGAGGTGCACACCAAGGTCGCGATCGCCGTCGCCTCGATGTGGAAGGAGGCTCTCGGCGCGGACGTGCGCCTGACGCAGGTCGAGTTCAAGTCGCTCCTCCAGGACATCGATCGCGGCGATGTCGAGATGTTCCGCTCGAGCTGGGTGGGCGATTACGACGACGCCTACAGCTTCGCCCAGGTGCTGAAGAGCGACTTCGGCGTGAATCTCACCCACTACAACAGCCCCCGCTACGATGCGCTGCTGCACAGCGCCGCTCAGCAGGAGGACACCCTGGCGCGCAGCGCGCTGCTCGAGGAGGCCGAGCGGGTCATGCTGGCCGATCACCCGCTGCTGCCGCTGTACTTCTACGTCAACAAGCACCTGGTGAAGCCGGAAGTCCAGGGTTGGTACGACAACGTCATGAACGTGGTCTACAGCAAGGACCTGTCACTCCGGCCCGCGTCCTGACCGCGCCCATGCCGACACGGCGGGAGCTGATCTGCGGCGGCGGCGCACTGGCCGCGGCGGCCTGGCTGAGTGGCTGCGCAGGCGGCGGTGCGGGCGCAGGCGCGGTACGTCCGAGCAGCGGCGTGGTCCCCGCCGCTGCGCGCGCCCCCGCACAGCCGCTGCCGCACGGGGCGATCACCGCGGCGACGCTCGGCGTCGGCTCGCGCACCGGGTGCCGCATCGGGGCGGGCTTCGCCGGGCTCAGCTACGAGAAGTCGGCGCTGGCGCTGCCGTGCTTCACGGCCGAGAACCACGACTTGATCGGCCTCTTCAGGAGTCTCGGCCCGAGCCTGCTGCGCATCGGCGGCAACACCGTCGACCGCACCCAATGGATGGCCGCCGGCGAGCGCGGCGTGCACGGGCAGGTGGCGCCGCCCGACGTCGACGCGCTCGGCGCTTTCCTGCGTGCCTGCGGCTGGCGCGTGCTCTACGGGGTGAATCTCGCGAACTCGACACCCGCCGCCGCCGCCGCCGAGGTGGCCTACGCGGCGCAGTCCCTCGGCGAGAGCCTCTTCGGCATCGAGATCGGCAACGAGCCGGACCTCTACGGCGGCGGCTACTTCCCCGGCTGGACGTTCGGCGCCTTCGAGCAGCGCTGGCAGGAATTCCGTCGCGCCATCCTCGCGCGCACGCCGAACACCGTGCTCACCGGCGCCGGCTGCGCCGGTCACATCGGCGACTGGACCGTGCCCTTTGCCACCGATATGGCCGGCGACATCGCGCTGCTCACGCAGCACTACTACCGTGGTCCCGGCCGCAGCCCCGCCTCGACGATCGCCAAGCTCCTCAGTCCCGACACCGATCTCGCCGCCGATCTCGACACGCTGCGCGCGGGCGCGCTCGCCGCCGGCGTGCCGTTTCGCCTCACCGAGACCAACTCCTTCTGGTCCGGCGGCGCGCCGGGTGTCAGCGACCGCTACGCCTCAGCGCTCTGGGTGATCGATCACCTCTATCGCATCGCGCAGGGCGGCGGGAGCGGGGCCAACCTGCACGGCGGCGGCGGCGGCTACACGCCGATCGCCGACCGCAACGGCACCGTGGTGGAGGCGCGCCCCGAATACTACGGCATGCGGCTCTTCACCCTCGCGGGCGAGGGGACGCTGCGCGACAGCACGCTGTCGGCCGGCGAGCTCAACGTCACGGCTTACGCGCTCGAGCGCGCGGACCAGTCACTGAGCCTCGTCGTGGTGAACAAGGAGAGCGCGCAGAGCCTGAGCCTGAGCATCGACTGCGGTGGCGCGGTGGGGACGGCGACGCTCGTCGCGCTCACCGGTACGGCGGCAGACGCCGCGGGCGGGGTCGCGCTCCAGGGCGCCGCCATCGGCAACGACGGGCAACTGAGGTTGCCGGATCCTTACGCGCTGCCGCACGCCGGAAGCCTCGTGCACTGCTATGTCGGCGCGCTCAGCGCCGCGCTGCTCCGCATCGCCTGAGCCTCGCGCCGGGACGGTGCGCTCAGCGGATCGCGTGCGCAATCTCGCATTGGTCGGTGTCGTTCGACCAGATGCTCTGCATCGCGAAGGTACCGTTCGCCATGGTCACGTTCGCCGCGGCCCCTTGCCCCGAGGTGATCCAGGCGCATTCGTCGGCGGCCTCCTCACCACTCGAAGGGTTGGTCCAGCCGCCGGGCGGCAGCTGATCGGTGAGCGTCTCCGCATACTCGTGGCCGGCGACGATGGAGAAGGCGTCGAGCACGCCCTGCGGCCCCTTGTTGACGAAGTTCACGCCGCAGCCGCTGCCTGCATCGCTCACGTACGGCATGTTGCTGTAGGCGATATCGCCGTAGGGAGAGCTGGCGTAGTTGTGCCAACCGCAGAACGTCTCGCCGCTGGTAGCGAAGCCGTCCGGATGTGTGCCCGACGGTGAGACGATGAGGTACTGCGCGTAGCGGTTGGCCGCCGGGTTGGTGTTGCCGAAGAACGCCGCCGCGTTGATCGCCTCCTGCGCCAGCTGCTCGACGGTGGCGTTGGCGGGCGCGGCGACGTTGGTGTCGAACCAGACACCGGCGAGCGCGCCGCTGCTCGGGTAGCCGACGTGCGGCGTCTTGGCGGTGTTGCAGCTCGTGTCACCGGTGCGCACCGTCGGCCCATCGCAGTATTGCGTCATGGTGCCGGACCAGCGCTCGCCCCCCGTGCCGATCCCGCTGAACAGCGCCTGCAGGAAGATCGAGACGCCGAGCGGGTCGCCGCCGGCACCGCTCGCCCACTGGCTGCCGAAGAACACCAGATACACCCTGGGGGTGGCGCTCGTGACGCCGATGCCGTCGATGCCGCCGCCGTAGGCCATGGCATCGGTGTTGTAGTTGGGCCACGCCGGGTGCCGCCACTCTTCCCACGAGCGCATCTTCGGCATGATCTCGCGCGTTGGCAGCGCGCCGTGGCGATACTCGTGTCGGTAGCGCGGGGAGTAGGGATTTTCGGTGCTGGCCCGCTGTGGCTCAGAGCTGCACGCCGCAAGACAACAAGCCACCAGCAACGAGGTTTTCCCTATGGATGTACCTGAGATGCTCATGTCGTCCTCCCCGGATGCAGTTGCCTGTGTCGTCCGGCCTCACTTTCCGATGCAGAACCCGGCAAATATCCGCCCGAGCAGATCCTCGCTGGTGAACTCCCCGGTAATCTCGCCGAGTGCCTGCTGTGCGGCGCGCAACTCCTCGGCCACGAGCTCCCCCGCGTGCCGCTCGGCGAGCACGCGGGCGGCATCCTCGGTGCAGGTGCGTGCACGCGCCAGCGCCTCGAGGTGTCGGCTCCGCGCGCTGACTGCTCCGCTGTCCACCGTGTGATAGCCCATGCAGCTCTTCAGGTGCGCACGCAACTCGGGTAACCCCCGTCCGGTGAGCGCCGAGAGCATGACCCGTGGGGGGCCGCTGACAGTATCAGCGAGCGGCAGCCCCGCCGCCAGATCACATTTGTTGAAGACGAGCGTGACCGCAACCTCCGCAGGCAATCGCGGGCGTTCCTCGAGGAACGCTGTGGCCGTGGGGTCAGCGGCTGCGTCGATCACGAACAGCACGCGGTCGGCGCGCTGCATCTCGGCGTGCGCGCGCCGCATGCCCTCCGCCTCGACGAGGTCGCCTCCCTCGCGCAGGCCAGCCGTATCGAGCACGTGCAGCGGCATGCCGTCGATGCTGATGTACTCCCGCACCACATCGCGCGTCGTGCCGGGAACGGGCGTGACGATCGCGGCGTCGTACCCGGCCAGCCGGTTGAGAAGACTCGACTTGCCGGCGTTCGGCCGCCCGGCGATCACCACCGTCATGCCCTCGCGCAGCAGCCTTCCCAAGCGCGCGCTCTCGAGCACGGCGTCGAAATGCCCGCGCAGCGAGACGAAGCGCTCGGTGAGCTCGCGGTCGGCGAGAAAGTCGATCTCCTCCTCGGGAAAGTCGATGGCCGCCTCGACGTAGGTGCGCAGCTCGATCACCTCTTCGGTGAGGCCGCGCAGCATGGCGGAGAACTCGCCCTGCAGCGAGCGCATCGCCGCGCGCAGCGCCTCGCGCGAGCCCGCATCGATCAGGTCGGCGATGGCCTCGGCCTGCGCGAGATCGAGCTTGTCGTTGAGGAACGCGCGCTGCGTGAACTCCCCGGGGAGCGCCCGGCGCGCGCCGAGCTCGAGCGCGCGGCCCACGAGGGCCTCGATCAGGAGCGGTCCGCCGTGCCCGTGCAACTCGAGCAGGTGCTCGCCGGTGTAGGAATGCGGCGCGGGGAAAAAGAGCGCGAGCCCCGCATCGATCGGCGCCTGCGCGGCGTCCATGAAGCGCGCCAGGGTCGCGCGGCGCGCCGGCGGCAGCTCGCCGAGCAGGATCGCGGCGAGCTCCGGCGTCTTCGGACCCGAGATGCGCACGATGCCGATGCCGCCTCGTCCCGGCGGCGTCGCCGCGGCGACGATGGTGTCGGTGCGCGTCATGTCGTTCCCGCGTCTGCCAAGGCTAGCGGCTCCGCGGTGTCGCGTCACGCACCGCTTCGGTATCCTCGCGCGTCGAGGGACGTTCGGGAGGCGCGCATGTCCGCGTACGAGCTGGCACAGCTGAATATCGGCATCATCCGCGGACCGATGGACTCACCGGTCATGGCGGAGTTTGCCGCCAACCTGGCACGCATCAACGCGCTCGCCGACGCCGCATCCGGATTCGTGTGGCGGCTACAGACCGAGTCGGGCGATGCCACGGCGATCCGGCCCTTCGACGACCCCGACATGCTGCTCAACATGTCGGTGTGGCGTGACCTCGAGTCGCTGCGCCAGTACGTGTACGCCTCCGCGCACGTCGAGATCATGCGCCGCCGCCGCGAATGGTTCGCGCGCATGGACGAGGCGTACCTCGTGCTGTGGTGGGTACCGCGCGGGCATCGGCCGAGCATCGCCGAAGCCCTCGCGCGACTCGCGGCGCTGCGCGCGCGGGGCGCGCACCCCGAAGCCTTCACCTTCCGCGCCCACTATCCGCCGCCGGATGCGGACCCGGGCGAATCCCCGGGCGTCATCGGCGAGGAGTGCCCGGCACTCTGACCAGGCGCTCGCCGGCCCGCTCGAGGACGCCGCGAGCACCGCACGCACCGCGCGCTCGGCGCCGCGCGGGCTCAGCTCTTGCGCGCCGCGGCCTCCTGGGCGATGCGGCGGTTGATGTTCCACTGCTGCGCGATCGAGAGCACGGTGTTGGTGACCCAGTAGAGCACCAGTCCCGCGGGGAAAAAGGCGAATGTCGCCGACATCACGATCGGCATGATCATGAAGACGCGCGCCTGCACCGGGTCGGGGGGTGCAGGGTTCAGCTTGTACTGCACGAACATCGCCCCCGCCATGATCGCCGGCAGAATGAAGAGCGGATCGCGCGAGGACAGGTCGTGGATCCACAAGGCGAACGGCGCCTGGCGCATCTCCACGCTCTCGAGCAACACCCAGTAGAAGGCGAGGAACACCGGGATCTGGATGATGATCGGCAGGCAGCCGGCCACCGGGTTGATCTTCTCGCGCTTGTAGAGCTCCATCATGGCGCGGCCGAGTTTCTCGCGGTCGTCCTTGTAGGTCTCCTGCAGGTTCTTGATGCGCGGCTGCAGCGTCTTCATCTTGGCCATCGAGCGACCGCTCGCTTCCGAGAGCGGATAGAACACGAGCTTCAGGAGGAAGGTGACCAGGATGATCGCCACGCCCCAGTTGCCGGTGAGTGCGTGCACCTTTTTCAGCAGCAGGAACAGCGGCTGCGCGAGGAACCACAGCCGCCCGTAGTCGGCCACGCGGCCGAGCTCGGGTGAGACGGCATCGAGCTGCCCCTGCAGCTTCGGCCCGGTGAAGAACGTGGTGGAGAAATCGGCGCTCGCCCCCGGCGCGACCGACTGCGGGGGCCCGCTGGCGGAAAGCAGGTACTGCTGGCCCTCGACGCTCAGGCCGAAATGCCACGGGGCGCCGCGCGGCGGAACGATGGCGCTCACGAAGTGGTGCTGCAGCGCCGCCACCCAGCCGTCGCGCACCTCGAGCGACAGGTGGCTGTCCTGCGCATCCGCAGTGTCGAGCTTGCGGTAGCGGGTGCCGTCGTAGAGCGCCGGCCCGTGAAAGGCGTAGCTCTCGACGTTGAACATCGAGCGCTTGGTTGGCGGGTCGTTGCGCAGAATCTGCGCGTACGGCCGCGCCTCCCAGGGGCCGCTGCCGCCGTTCCTCACCGCGTATTTGACGTCGATGCGGTACTGCCCGCGCCGGAACACGAACGTCTTGGTGACGCTGACGCCGCCCTCGCTCCAGGTGAGGGGTACCGTGAGCTCGTTACCGCCATCGAGACGGTAGTCGTCCTGGGCGCTGCGGTAAGTCGCAAGATGCGTCGGGTAGGCACCGCCCTCGGGCCCGGTGAGACCCGACTGCAGCTCATAGAGCGATGTCGGGTCATCGCGACTCTCGAGCCGCACCGGCGTTGCCTCGCCCTTGACCCGGGGATAGGCGAGGAGATCGACACGCTCGAGCGTGCCGCCGCGCATGCCGATGTCGACATCGAGGACATCGGTGCGCACATGCACCGTCCCTCCCGGCGCAGCGCCCGCAGCGGGTGCAGCGGCCGCGCCGCCGGAGCTCTCTGCGGCCGCCGGCGCCGCAGCTGATGCACCGGGGGACGTGACTGCCGGAGCCGCTGCGGAGGTCTGCGGAATGCGCTCGCCCAGGTCGCTCGCCGGAGGCGGCGCGCTGGACGGCGCCGCGGCCGGTGCGCTGGCCGTCGACCCGGGCGCTGGACCGTAGTCGTGCATCCAGGCCTGGTAGTCGTAGAAGAGCAGCAGCGCGAGCGCCGCCCAGAGGAAGACGCGCAGGTTGCTCGCGAGATTAATGCCCATGGCGCTCGGATCGCACAGGAGCCGCAGGCGCGGGCACCGGGTCGAAGCCACCAGGGTGGAAGGGGTGGCAGCGGGCGATGCGCGCGAGCGTCAGCCAGGCACCCTTCAGCACCCCGAAGCGCTCAAAGGCCTCGAGCGCATAGTGCGAGCAGCTCGGATAGAAGCGGCACCGTGGACCGAGGAGCGGGCTCACGGTCCATTGGTAGAGCCGGATCAGGAGGACGGCGACGTGCCGCATTGCTCACCGACTTTCTTCCACAGCAGCGCAAGACTCGCGTGCAGTGCGCGGCCGCTCGCGGCCGCCGCGCCCGGCCGTGCGCTCACCACGAGGTCGACGGCGGGGATCGCGTGCTGGTGCAGGCGAAAGGACTCGCGGATGATGCGACGGATGCGGTTGCGGCCGACCGCCCCGCCCGCCACACGCACACCCACCGCGAGCCCGAGGCGCGCCGCTCCCGATTGGTTGAAGTTCACCGTCACCGCAAAGAACCCATCACTGATCCGCCGCCCGCGGGCGTAGGCGGCGTCGAACTCGCCCTTGCGCCGCAGGCGAAGTCGCGCAGGCAGTGTGAGC
>DATIZW010000114.1:0-8019 GCA_035516875.1 Steroidobacteraceae bacterium | reverse complement strand
GAGCATCACGGCGCGGGCGGCATCGAGGATGTGGGTGAGGGGGAAGATGTGCGCCACCCATTGCACCCAGCGCGGCGAGCCCTCGAGCGAGAACCAGATACCCGACAGCAGCATCATCGGCCAGGTGAGCAGATTCAGTATCCCCCCGACCAGCTCCTCGCTGGAGAAGCGCGCGGCGATCGTGAGGCCGAGCGCGATCATGGAGAGCGCGCCGAGCACGGCGAGCAGCGTGAGCAGCAGCACGCTGCCGGCGTTATGAAAGCCGATGATGGCACCGATGCCGACGTAGAGGATGGCCGTGACGAATACGATGAGTCCCAGGCGCGACAGTACCTGCGCGCTCAGGAACTCGAAAGCGTTGAGCGGTGTGGCGTGCAGCCGCTTGAGGAAGCCGCTCTTGCGGTAGCGCAGCACCACATAGCCGACGCCGAACAGGCAGCTGAACATCATGTTCATGCCGAGAATTCCCGGGAACAGCCAATCGACGTAGCGCAGCGCGGCGCCGCTCACCGGCTCTCGGTGCGCGCCGGGTTCGGCCGCGAGCAGCAGCTTCTCGACGACATAGCCCTTGGGCGAGTCGGTGTTCACCCAGTAGTCGGGGGGATTGCCGGGAGCGAGCAGCAGGTCGATCTGCTGGTGGGTCAGCTTGTGCAGCGCATCGGCCTGCTCTGGCAGGGGGACGAACTCGACGTAACGCTCCCCGAGGAAGGCCTCGGCCGGGCGGTGCTGGGCGCCGCCGAGCACCCCGACCTTGAAGAGCGGGCGCTCCGGCCCACCGAACACCACGCCCATGCCGATCACCAACATCACGGGCAGCAGCAACGTGAACGCCAGGGTGCTGCGGTCACGCAGGAATTCGAGGTTGCGCGCGTGCAGCACGGACAGCAGCCGGCGGATCATGGCCGCAGCTCCGTGCCGGTGAGCTCGAGAAACAGGTCCTCGAGGTTGGCGGGCCGGATACGCAGGTTGGCGAGCGGCACCTGCGCCTCGAGCAGCATGCGCAGCGTCGTCTCGAGCTCGTGGGTGGTGATCTCCACCCGGTCGCTCGCCTCGAGGATCCGCAAGGGCAATTGCCGGGCGCGCTGCGGAAAGTCGGCGCGCGGCAACTCGAGCAGCACCTCGGCGAAGCGCTCGTGCAGCAGGCGGCGCGGCGGCCCCTGCGCGACGATCCTGCCGCGGTCGAGGATGACGATCTCGTCGCACAGCAGCTCCGCCTCCTCCATGTAGTGCGTCGTGAGGATGATGGTTTTGCGCTGCGCCTTGATGGAGGCGACCAGCTCCCAGAAATTACGGCGCGCCTGGGGATCGAGCCCGGTGGTCGGCTCATCGAGAAACAGGACCGCCGGATCGTTGACCAGCGCGATGGCGAGCAGCAGCCGCTGCTGCTGACCGCCGGAGAGCTTGCGGTTGTCACGCTCGGCGAGCTTCTCCAGGGCGCAGAGGCGGATCACCTCTTCGACGTCGAGCCCACGCTGGTAGAGGCCGCGAAACAGCGCGATGCATTGACGCACCGTGAGAAAGTCCTGCAGCGCGGTCTTCTGGAAGAGAATCCCCGCCTCCTCGTGAAAGCGCGGGCCGAGCGGCTCGCCGCGATAGCGCACCTCGCCGGACGTGGGCGGCAGGATTCCCTCCATGATCTCCACCGTCGTGGTCTTGCCCGCGCCATTCGGGCCGAGCAGCCCAAAGCAGATCCCCTGCGGCACGCTGAACGACACCCCGGCCACGGCAGTCGTGGCGGGGTACTGCTTCACCAGCTCGCGGACTTCGATAATGGGTGTGCTCACGGTGCGGTTCGGCTGCACTGTCTCCGGCGCCAGCACCGGGCGGGCCGGGAGTGTACCATCTCACCACATGACTACCCGCCAGTACGACAAATCCGAGCGTGTCGAGCTCGCCGACGAAGCGGTGCACTGGGACCTCGGCTCCTCGCTTTCTTACAGCGAATACCTGCAGCTCGACAAGCTGCTCGCCGCGCAGAAGCCGCTCTCGAACCAACACAACGAGATGCTGTTCATCATCGTGCATCAGGTGTCAGAGCTGTGGATGCGGCTGATGCTGCACGAGCTCACCGCGGCGCTCGAGTGCGTGCGGCGCGACGATCTCGACCCGGCGTTGAAGATGCTGGCGCGCATCTCGCGCACCCAGAACCAGCTCATCACGGTCTGGGAAGTGCTGTCGACCATGACGCCGTTCGAATACACGGCGTTTCGCAACGCCCTCGGCCGCTCTTCCGGGTTCCAGTCGGTGCAGTACCGGTTGCTCGAGTTCCTGTTCGGTAACAAGAACGCCGACATGGTCGCCGTCCACAAGCGCGATCCCAAGGCCTATGAGCTGCTGTCGCGCGCGCTGGCGGAGCCGTCGCTGTACGACGAGGTGCTGCGTCTCCTCAGCCGCAGAGGCTACGGCATTCCGGAGAGCTACCTGACGCGCGATTTCAGCGAGCCCTACCAGGCGAGCAAGCAGGTGGCCGGCGCCTGGCTCGGCGTGTACCACAACGCCGACCAGGTCTGGGACCTCTACGAGCTCGCCGAGCGGCTGGTCGACCTCGACCACAACTTCCAGCTCTGGCGCTGCCACCACCTGAAGACCGTGGAGCGCATCATCGGCTACAAGCCCGGTACCGGCGGCACCGGCGGCGTCTCCTACCTCGCCAAGGCGCTCGAGCTGAAGTTCTTCCCGGAGCTGTGGCAGATCCGCACCTCGATGTGAGCCGGCTAGCGGACGCCGACGGTTACCGGGCGATCGACATAGTAGTCGGGGAGGACCTGTTTGAGATTTCTGATCTTCGGCAGGTCGTTCACCACGATGTAGGGATACTGCGGGTTCTTCAGGTAGAAGTCCTGGTGATAGCCCTCGGCGCGGTAGAAGCCCTTCAGCTCATCGACGCGCGTGACGATCGGCTGGCCGAACGCCCGATCCTTGTTGAGTTGCGCAATGTAGCTTTCCGCGATGTGACGTTGTGTGTCGTCACCGTAGAAGATGGCGGAGCGATACTGCGTGCCGCTGTCCGGACCCTGGCGGTTGAGCTCGGTGGGATCGTGTGCCACTGAGAAATAGACGTGCAGCAGCTCGCCGTAGGTTACCTCGGCGGGATCGAAAATAATCTGCACCGACTCGGCGTGGCCGGTGCGGCCGGTACCGACCTGGTCGTACTCGGCGGTGTTGCGGGCGCCACCCGAATACCCGGCCAACACCTCGTGCACGCCGCGCACGTGCTCGAAGACGCCCTGCATGCCCCAGAAGCAACCGCCGGCGAGCACCGCGGTCTGCATCTGCCCGCGCTGCTTGGGATTGTCGAGCGCCGGGGCGGGTATCACCACCGGCGCGGCGGCCCGGGTCGCGGCCAGCCAGCCGACACCGGCCACCAGCGTCAGGCAGGCGATGAAACGATTGAGCTTGGTGAATGACACTGTGCGTCTCCTGGGCACGCCCGCCGTTTCAGGCGCGCGCGGTAAAGTTGAGGGCGACCGAGTTCATGCAGTAACGCAGCCCCGTTGGGCGCGGCCCGTCATCGAACACGTGGCCGAGATGAGCGTCACAGCGCTTGCAGGCCACCGCGGTGCGGTGCATGCCGAAGCTGTTGTCGCCGCGCTCCACGACGTTGAGGCGTGAGATCGGCTGCCAGAAGCTTGGCCAGCCGGTGCCGGAGTCGAATTTGGTCCGGGAATCGAACAGCACCGTGGCGCAGCAGATGCAGGAATACAGCCCGTCGGCGTGATTCTTGTCGTAGGCCCCGCTGAAGGCCGGCTCCGTTCCCTCGTGACGCGTGACCGTATAGGCGAGGAGCGACAGCTGCTGACGCCATTCGGTGTCGGTTTTAACCACCCGCGCGACGCTCTTGCTGCCCGTGCTCTTGCCGTTTACCGCAAATTCCTCGATGGTCACGCTGTCGCCGTTTGCGGGGCTCGACAGCCCGGCGCGCACGACTCGCGGGCGCAATGCTCCGACGCCAAGGGAGAGTGCCAGGCCCAGCAGCATTCTGCGCGTCAGGCCGGTGCTCGGAACGTTGCGGGTGAGATCGTCGGTCATGGAAGTCTCTCGCTCATCCGAAGGTGAAAGAGTATGCCTGCACACCGGGATCGAGGAATTCGATCGCGAAGGTGTGCTCGGCGTCGGGATGACTCAGCCGCAGCAGCTGATAGAGGCGCTGCCCGCGTACCGTGCCGCTGCCGTCGGGCTGCACGTCGACGCCGTGGTCGGCATCCGGAGCGGCGCCGTCCAAGGTGACCCGAAAACGCACCGGGTGCGCGGCGTCGGTGGTCCCGAGCACCAGGTGCAGATCGCGGGCACGGAAGCGAAACACGATGCCAGCATGCGCCGCAGTGGCGACGGCGCGTTCGCCTTCGACGCGCCAGGGACCTGACAGTGCCCACTGATTGAGTTGCAGCTTTGCGGGCGCGCTGTACGAGCCCGGCGCATCAGGCAGCTGCCCGCCTGGCGACGCGAAGTTTGCCGCGCGCTCGTAGCCGATGTAGGTCTCCGGGGACGCGACTGCGGCTTCGTCCGCCGCTGCTTCCACGCCCGTCGCCTGCACCGGCGCACCGGCTGCGGCCAGCTGCCCGGCGCCGGCTTCCGTGAGGAGTCGCCGCAGGAGCTCCTCCGATCCGGCGTAGTCGCCCTCACCGAAATGATGGCCGCGGATCTCGCCTTGCGCGTCGATGAAGTAGTGCGCCGGCCAGTACCGGTTATGGAACGCCTGCCAGATGGCGTAGTTGCTGTCCAGCGCCACGGGGTAGGTGATACCGAGCTCGCGTACTGCGCGCCTGACGTTCTCCGGATCCTTCTCGAACGCGAACTCCGGGGCGTGTACGCCGATCACGACCAGGCCCTGACCTCGGTAGCGGTCGTACCAGCTCTTCACGTACGGGAGGGCGCGCAGGCAGTTGATGCAGGAGTAGGTCCAGAAGTCGATGAGTACGACCTTGCCGCGCAGCGCCTGCGGCGTCAGCGGTGGCGAGTTGAGCCACGCCACCGCGCCGCCGAGGGAGGGCAGCTCACCCTCCATCGGCAGCTCATCGCGATGCGCAGCCGCCCCGGACATCATCGTGTTGGCAGCGGCGGAGTTCATCGTGCCGGCGCCGCCGGCCATCATGGCGTTGCCGCTCATGGTGCCCGTCATGGCCATCATGGCACCACCGCTCTGCTGCCCCGGAGCGATGTGATCGATCAGCGACTGCTCGAAGCGGCTCGTGCTGGCAACCGAGAGGCGGGTCAGCACGCCGACATCCCATCTGAGCGCGATCGCCACCACCGCCACGAGTACCGCGACACCGAGGGCCCGCCGCACCCATTCACCCGTGCCGAGCGAGCGCTTGAGTGCGGCGAGGATGCGCGTGCTCGCGCCCGCGACGATCGCGAGTGAACATGCAGCGCCGAGTGCGTAGGCGAGGAGCAGCACGGTGGTCGTCGCGCTCGGGCCGTGCAGCGCCGCGCCGGTGAGGATCAGGCCGAGGATCGGACCTGCACATGGCGCCCAGAGGAATCCCGTCGCGACGCCGAGCACCAGCGAGGGCACTATGCCGCCGCGTGCCGCCGCGTTGCCAGACGCCAGCCGCGCGCCGAGCGCCACGACCGGTCGTGTCACCCAGGCGGCGAAGCGCTCGGAGAGCAGCGCCGCGGCACTGACCCCGAGCACTACCAGTGCGAGCAGGCGGCCGTAGTCGTTGAGCCGCACCGCCCAGGCGCCGCCGACGGCGGCGAGTGTCGAGATTGCCGCAAACGTCGCCGCCATGCCGATCAGCAGCGGCAGCGTGCTGCGGACGAAGGGCTGCCCGGTGCGCGCGAGCACAAAGGGCACCACCGGCAGGATGCACGGACTCAAAATGGTCAGTGCACCACCCAGGAATGCCAGTACGGCGAGGATCATTCACACTCCGTTGTTGAGCGGTCCGGCGCGCGGCAGCGTGTCGGGCCTCGCGTGAGGATTCGACACAGAAGTGGACCCGGGAAGTTCCGCGCTTATTGCGTCGCGGCTGCAAATTGCCTCACCGCCAGGTGACACAGTCCATTCCGGAGTGGGCGGCCGCCCGGCGGGCACGTGGCGAGCCGTTTACCAGCACTCCCCGGTCCGCGAGCGCCAGATGCTCGAGGTCGCTGGTGGCGTTGCCGTACGCCACGATCGGCAGCTGCGGATGCTCGGCGCGCAGCGCCGTGACGCACCGCGCCTTCTCCGCACCGCGGCGATTTGCCGTCGTGAGCCTGCCGGTCAGACGATCATCGCGCCACTCGAGGCCGGTGCAGAGGCTCTGCGCAAACCCCAGCGCATCAGCGATCGCCGGGACATACAGATCGGGGCTGGCGGAGAGCAGCACCAGGTGATCTCCGGCATCGCGGTGCACGGCGAGGGCACCGAGCGCATCCCGCAAGAGCCCGTGCTGAAGGAGCTCGCGTACAAAGCACGCCGTCCACCCGGCGAGCTCAGAACGCGTGCTGCCTCCGAGCACCGCGTGGATCCAGGCCGCCTTGAGCCGCCCGCGATCGGCGTCACCGAGCACGAAGCGCGCCAACGCCGCCAGCCCCTCGGGCGAGCGCAGCAGCCGCGCAGGGTGGCGGCGCAGAAAGCCGACGAGATAGCCGCGTAGCGTGTCGGATCGCGTGAGGGTCTTATCGAGATCGAAAAGTGCGAGAACGCGCCGCCGCGCGCCCGCATCGCTGCCGGCGGCCGACTCGGCGGCTTCGGCAGCGCTCAGGCAGGGCTGCCTGCTGCGGCGAGCTGCCGCAGCACGTACTGCAGAATCCCTCCGTGGCGGTAGTACTCACGCTCCTTCGGCGTGTCGATGCGCAAGCGGGCGGTGAACTCGAGCGCCCTGCCGTCGGCGCCGGTGGCAGTGACCTTAACCTCGCTGGCATCGCCACGGCTCAAGCCGCTGATGGCGAAAACCTCACGACCGGTGAGCCCGAGCGAGGCGACGTTCTGTCCCGGCAGGAACTGTAGCGGCGCCACCCCCATGCCGATCAGGTTCGAGCGATGGATGCGCTCGTAACTCTCGGCGATGACCGCCTTCACGCCGAGAAGCACGGTGCCCTTGGCCGCCCAGTCGCGCGAGGATCCGGTGCCGTACTCGCGTCCGGCGAGCACGATGAGCGGCGTGCCCTCACGCTGGTAGCGCATCGCGGCGTCGTAGATCGAAGACTGCTCGCCGTCCGGCAGGTGCACGGTCACGCCGCCCTCGACCCCGGGCACCAGGCGGTTGCGCAGCCTTATGTTGGCGAAGGTGCCGCGCATCATGACCTCATGGTTGCCGCGACGTGCGCCGTAGGAATTGAAATCCTTGGGCTCGACGCCCTGTTCGATCAGGTAGCGCGCGGCCGGACTCGAGCGCGCAATGTTGCCCGCGGGCGAGATGTGATCCGTAGTGACCGAGTCGCCGAGCACTGCGAGGGCGCGCGCGCTGCGCACGTCGGCGAGCGGTGCCGGTGTCATGGTCATACCCGCGAAGTAGGGTGGATTCTTGACGTAGGTGGACTTCGCGTCCCAGGTGTAGCGCTGTCCCGCCGGCACCTTGATGTCCGCCCAGTTCTCATCGCCTTTGAACACGCTCGCATAGCTGTGGCGGAACATCTGCGAGTCGATGCAGCGCTTGAGGAGGTCCTGCACTTCGGCATCGCCCGGCCAGATATCGGCGAGACGCACCGGCTGGCCATCCTTGCCCGTGCCGAGCGGCTCGCTGGTGAGATCGATGTCGAGCGTCCCGGCGAGCGCATACGCCACCACCAGCGGCGGTGAGGCCAGGAAGTTCATGCGCACTTCCGGGTGCACGCGTCCCTCGAAGTTACGGTTGCCGGAGAGCACCGAGCACGCCGTAAGATCAACAGCCTTGATGGCGGCGGAGATCTCGGGCTTCAGGGGGCCGCTGTTGCCTATACAGTTGTGGACACTGATGGTACCTGCTACGAAGGCATGCAGGTCGTCCACGGCAAGGTCGAAGACCCGACGCGTGCCGACCGGACGCACATCCGTGACCTGCAGCGAGAGAGTGGGCAGCGTCAGACAATCCTTGTCGACACAGTAGCGCCTGG
>DATIZW010000113.1:0-7099 GCA_035516875.1 Steroidobacteraceae bacterium | reverse complement strand
CCAGTCACGCGCTCGAGGCCATCTGCGAGCTGTTCCCCATGTTCCGCCGCCTGCGGATGCTGCGCTGCTGGGGCGGCATCGTTGACCTGACGCCCGACCGCTCGCCGATCATCGCCCGCACGCCGGTACCGGGCCTGTATGTCAACTGTGGCTGGGGTACCGGCGGTTTCAAGGCGACGCCGGGCTCGGCACACGTGTTCGCCTGGACCATTGCGCGCGACGAGCCGCATCCACTCAACGCGGCGTTCACGCTCGAGCGCTTCCGTGACGGCGACCTCATCGACGAGGCGGCCGCAGCCGCGGTGGCACACTGAGGCGCGGCGCGTGCTCCTCATCCAGTGTCCGTATTGCGGTGAACGCCCCGAGCCGGAATTCGTGTACGCGGGTCAGGCGCACGTCGCTCGGCCGCGCCAGCCGGCGGATACCGACCTCGAGGAGTGGACTGACTATCTTTATCGGCGGGACAACACGCGCGGGATCCATGCCGAGCGCTGGCGCCACACCCACGGCTGCGGCCGCTTCTTCAATGCGTTGCGCGACACCCTCACTGATCACTTCCTCGCGACCTACAGGGTGGGCGAGCCACCGCCCGCTTCCGCAGTCCGCACGGAGGCCGGACCGTGAGCGCCGCGGGACTGCGCACGGAAAGCGGCGGGCGCATTGACCGCTCGCGGTCGCTGCGCTTCACCTTCGACGAGCGCCGGTATACCGGTTTCGCCGGCGACACCCTCGCCTCGGCGCTGCTCGCCAACGGCGTGCACCTTCTCGGCCGCTCCTTCAAGTACCATCGCCCGCGCGGCGCGCTGGCCGCGGGGGCTGAAGAGCCCAATGCGCTGGTCACCGTGCGCCGCGATGCCGCGCGCTGCACGCCGAACCTGCGTGCGACACAGCTTGAGCTGTACGAGGGACTCGAGGCGCACAGTCAGAACCGCTGGCCGTCGCTCGCCTTCGACATGGGCGCCGTCAACGACCTGATTGCGCCCTTCATTCCTGCGGGGTTCTACTACAAGACGTTTATGTGGCCGCGGTACGCGTGGCGCACGCTCTACGAGCCGCGCATTCGTGCCGCCGCCGGGCTGGGTCGCGCGCCTGCGCAGGCCGATCCCGACCGCTACGCGACGCGCTACGCGCATTGCGATGTGCTGGTCGTCGGCGCAGGGCCCGCGGGACTCGGCGCCGCGCGCGCCGCTGCCGACGCAGGCGCGCGCGTCATTCTCTGCGATGAGCAATCCGAGCCCGGCGGCTCCCTGCTCACGGACAGTCCCACGAGCGGGGCGGTTCTCGAGGGCCGTCGGGTCAGCCGCTGGCTCGATGAGCTGCTCACCATGCTCAGCGCCACCTCACGCGTGACAGTGCTGCCGCGCACCACCGCCTTCGGCTACTTCCCGCATAACCTCGTCGGCCTCAACCAGCGCCTCACGGATCATCTCGCCGATCCGCCCCCCGAGGCGCCGCGCGAGCGGCAGTGGCAGGTGCGCGCGCGTGAGGTCGTGCTCGCGACCGGCGCGATCGAGCGTCCGCTCGTCTTCCCCGGCAATGACCGGCCGGGGGTGATGCTGGCCGGTGCGGCGCGTACCTGGCTGAACCGCTACGGCGTCCTGCCGGGCACGCGCGCGGTCGTGATCACGGCCTCTGACGAGGCCTATGCGGCGGCGCTCGAACTTCAGGCCGCGGGGGTATTCATCGCGACGATCGTCGACGTGCGCGCGGGCGAGAGCGGCTGGGCAGTGCAGACGCGCGGGGCAGGCATCCCGGTGCTGACGGCGGGGACCGTGCTCGGTACGACCGGCCGCCGGCGTGTTGATTCGATCCGCATCGCGCAGCGTGAGAACGGCACTTTCAGCGCAGGCCAGCCCCAGCCCTGCGATCTCGTGCTCATGTCGGGCGGCTTCACGCCGAGCGTGCACCTCTTCTCCCAGTCGCGCGGGAAGCTCAAGTGGAATGAGGCGCTAGAGGCTTATCTTCCGAACATTCCCGCCGAGCGCGTCCGCTGTGCGGGTGGCTGCCGCGGCGTCTTCGCACTCGAGGCCGCGCTCGCCGATGGCGCCGCCGCCGGCGCGGACGCGGCGCGCGAAGCGACCGACCCGGCGCGCACCGGCGTCAATCCCGCAGGCGGGTCGAGGCGACCCTTCGCGGATGCCGGCGAAACCACGGGCATGGGCACTGCGAGCACCAGCGTCGGATTCGCCGGGGCCCTGCCGCGCCCCGACGGTGCCCGCGGACGGGCGTTTGTCGACTTCCAGAACGATGTGACGACCAAGGACCTGGCGCTCGCCGCGCGTGAGGGCTTTTGCTCGATCGAGCACGTGAAGCGCTACACCACCACCGGTATGGCGACGGACCAGGGAAAGACTTCGAACCTGAATGCGCTCGGCATCGTGTCGCACGAGCTCGGCAGGTCCGTCCCGCAGGTCGGTCTCACCACCTTCCGCATGCCGTACACGCCGGTAACCTTCGGCAGCTTCGCGGGGTGCGCGCGCGGTGAGCTCTTCGACCCGGTGCGCACCACGCCCATGCACGGCTGGGCCTCTCTGCGTGGCGCGGTGTTCGAGGACGTTGGCCTGTGGAAGCGCGCGCGCTACTTCCCGCGCGGCGCCGAGCCGATGCACGCCGCGGTGGCGCGGGAGTGCCTCGCGGTACGCAGCGGCTGCGGCATCTTCGACGCCTCCACGCTCGGGAAGATCGAGGTGGTCGGCAAGGATGCGGTCACCTTCATGAACCGCCTGTACGTCAACTCATGGGACCGCCTGGCCGTCGGCCGGGCGCGCTACGGTGTGCTGCTGCGCGATGACGGATTCGTCTATGACGACGGCGTCGTCGCGCGGGTGGCCGAGGATCGCTTCCACGTCACCACGACCACGGGCGGTGCGGCGCGGGTACTCGCGATGATGGAGGACTACCTGCAGACGGAATGGTCGGAGCTTTCCGTGTGGCTCACCTCGACCACCGAGCAGTGGGCGGTGATCGCCCTGCAGGGGCCGCAGGCGCGGCATGTGTTGAACCACCTCGTCGAGGTCGACATCGGAGCGAACGCCCTGCCGCACATGGGTGTCGCGACGGGTCGCATCTGCGGCGTGCCGATGCGGCTCTTTCGCGTGAGCTTCACCGGCGAGCTCGGCTTCGAAGTCAACGTGCCGGCGGACTTCGGTCCCGCGGTCTGGGAGGCCGTGTGGGACGCCGGCCAGTCGCACGGCATCACGCCTTATGGGACGGAGACCATGCACGTGCTGCGCGCCGAGAAGGGCTACATCATCGTCGGCCAGGACACCGACGGCACGGTGACGCCCGATGATGCCGGTCTTGCCTGGACGGTCGGCAGGAATAAGCCGGACTTCGTCGGCAGTCGCTCGCTCAAGCGGCCGGCGATGCTCTCGACGCAGCGACGGCAGCTCGTCGGCCTCCTGACGAGTGACCCACAGGTCGTGCTCGACGAAGGCGCGCAGGTCATGGCGCGCGCGGATGTCGCAGTGCCCTCGCGCCCGCTCGGCCACGTCACCTCTTCCTACCACAGCGCGACGCTCGGCCACTCGATCGCGCTGGCACTCGTTGCCGGCGGCCGCGCACGCATGGGCGAGACGCTGTACGTACCGCTGCCGCACGGAATGGCGCCCGTGCAGGTCTGCTCGACCGTGTTCTACGACCCAACGGGGGCGCGGCTCAATGCGTGACCTGTCTGCCGCGCGCTCCCTGCCGCTCGTGAGCGCCAGCCGCGGCGTCGATCCGCTGCCGCCTGCGGCGCGCTTCGTCCTGCGGTGCGGCCCCGAGGTGCGCGCCGCCGTGGAGCGCTCCCTGGATATCGGCGTCCCGGGGACCCCCTGCCGGGCACTCTCGCGCGGCTCGCGCGCCGCACTCTGGCTGGGACCGGATGAGTGGCTGCTGCTCGCGCCCGAGGCGGACGGAGGCGCGCTCGCTGCCACCCTCGGCGCCGCCGTGCACAGCCTCCCCCACTCGCTCGTCGATGTGAGCCACCGGCAGGGAGCGCTACGCGTCGCGGGCGCCCACGCGGTCACCCTGCTGGCGGCCGGTTGTCCGCTCGACCTCGATACAGCCGCCTTCCCGGTCGGCATGTGCACGCGCACGATGCTGGCAAAGGCCGAAGTGGTGCTGTGGCGTACGGCGGATGAGGAATTTCGCCTCGAGGTGTGGCGCTCGTTCATGGCTTATGTATCGCAGTTCCTGACCGAGGCCGCGCGCGGGATCATTTGAGCAAGGTCTTGTCGCAATTGGAGTCCGGCCGGCGAGTGGCGCTGGCTACACTGCGCCGGCGGCGTGGTATGGCTGCCTGCGGGGGAATAGCTCGTGAAGACGCACGTTCGGGTCCTGGTCATCGGTGGCGGCGTGGTGGGCGTGAGCACGCTCTATCACCTGACGAAGAAGGGATGGACGGACGTAGCGCTGATCGAGCGCACCGAGCTCACCGCCGGCTCCACGTGGCACGCGGCGGGGCTGTTGCCACTCTTCAACATGAGCTACACCGTCGGGCAGCTGCACAAGTACTCGGTTGATCTCTACAAGCGGCTGCCGGCGGAGACCGGTCAGGACGTGAGCTTTCACGTCACCGGTAACCTGCGCCTCGCCACCTGCGCCGAGCGCATGGACGAGTACCAGAAGTACTGCGGCACGGCCAACACCATCGGGGTGCCCTTCGAAGTCATCGGTCCGCGGCGCGTCAAGGAGCTGTGGCCTCTGCTGGAGCTCGGCGGCAGCGCTGACACCCCGGCGATCATCGGCGCGCTCTATCACCCCGACGACGGACACATCGCCCCGGCCGATCTCACCATGGCGCTGCGCAAGGGGGCACGCGCGGCGGGCGCCGAGATCTATGAGCACACTGAGGCGGTCGCCATCGAGCGCACGCCCACGCACGAGTGGAAGGTCCGCACCAGCAAGGGCGACATCACCGCCGAGCACATCGTGCTCGCGACGGGCAACTACGCCCGTCAGAGCGGGCGGTTGCTCGGTCTCAACGTGCCGGCGATCCCGGTCGAGCACCAGTACATCGTGTACGACGAGTCCCCCGAGCTCAAAGCCTATCGCAAGGGTGGGGGACGCGAGCTCGCGGTGCTGCGGGAATCCGACAAGTCCTATTACCTGCGCGAGGAGCGCATGGGGTGGATTCTGGGCCCCTACGAGCGCGGCGCGCCGGCGCGCTTCGCCGATGGCGTGCCCGAATGGTTCGGGCGCAGTCTCTTCCCGGGCGATCTCGACCGCCTGGTGCCGCACGTCGAGGCCGCGACACGCCGTGTGCCGGCGCTCGAGAACTGTGGCATCAAGGACATCGTCAATGGGCCGATCTCCTACACACCGGACGGCAGTCCGCTGATCGGGCCCGCCTGGGGCGTCACCAATGTCTGGCTCAACGAGGGCCACAGCTTCGGCATCACGGCCGCGGGGGGCGCCGGCTGGCAGCTCGCGGAGTGGATCGTCGAGGGTGAGTCGGGCATCGACATGCTCGCGGTGGACCCGCGCCGCTTTGGCGCCTATACGAGCAAGCGCTACGTCGTGAAGAAGAATGAGGAGACGTACCGCAGCGTCTTCACCGTGCATTTTCCGGACGAGGAGCGGCCCGACGCCCGTCCGGCCAAGACCAGCCCCGTGTACGACAAGCTCAACGCCAGGGGTGCGGTATGGGGTCAGCGTTACGGCTGGGAACGCGCCAACTGGTTTGCGCCGCCTGGGGTCGCGCGCGAGGATCGCTGGAGCTTTCGCCGCACGAACTACTTCGAGCACGTCGGCAACGAAGCGCGCTCGATGCGCGAGCGCGTCGGCATCATCGATCTCACCCCCTTCACCAAGCACGAGGTGACCGGAGCGAATGCGGAGGGCTGGCTGGACAGCCTCGTGGCGAACAAGGTGCCCGCCCGCATCGGGCGCTTGGCGCTGTCGCATGCACTCACGCGTCGTGGCGGCATACGCTCCGAGTTCACGATCACCAAGATCGCCGAGCAGCACTACTACGTGGTGAGCGCCGGCGCCGCCGAGCGCTACGACAGCGACTACCTGCATAAATCGCTGCCGGCGGACGGCTCGGTGGGACTGCGTAACATCACCAACACGCGCGGCTGCTTCGTGCTCGCAGGGCCTGAGTCGCGCGCAGTGCTCTCGCAGCTCACCGACACGCCGCTCGACAATACCGCCTTCCCCTGGCTCACCGCGCAGGTCATCGAGGCCGGCCTTGCGGTCGATGTGTACGCGCTGCGCGTGAATTTCGTCGGTGCCCTGGGGTGGGAGCTGCATTTCCCGATCGAGTACGCGCATCACTTGTTCGATGCGCTCTTCGAGGCCGGCCGCGAGCACGGCATCGGCATGGTCGGCATGCGCGCGATGGAGTCGCTGCGGCTCGAGAAGTCCTATCGGATGTGGGGCAGCGACCTCACCTCCGACTACACGCCGTTCGAGGCGGGCCTCGATCGCTTCGTGCGCATGAACAAGGGGCCCTTCATCGGCAGGGACGCGCTCGAGCGGCAGCTCGCCGCAGGCGTGCCCAAACGCTTCGTCACCCTCGAGGTGCACGGCGTCACCGATGCCGACCCGCTCGGCAACGAACCGCTCTTCGACAAGGGCGGCAAGATGATTGGCCGGGCGACCTCCGGCTACTACGGGCACTCCCTCAGAAAGAGCCTTGCCATCGGTTACGCGAGTGCAGAGGCCGCGGAGCCGGGGACGGAGCTTCAGATCGAGATACTCGGCGAGCGGCGAGCGGCCAGCGTCGTGCGCGAGTCTCCATACGACCCTGACAACCTCGAACTGCGCGCGTAGCGCCAGCCGCTGAGCCCCTGCCGACCACTGATCGTCGACGCTGCCCGCGTGCGGACCGAGCGTGGCCAGCATCAAGGGAAATGAATGTCCATCGAGCGCGGCTACCTGGGCTCACGATGCCTTCATATTGACGACAGTTTTGGCGTCATTCGACTCTTTTAGCCGCCCATTTTGAAAAGCAGCGGGCTTCGCGCACGTCCTGTCGCAATCAGGCAAGGAAGGCGTAAAATCTGGCATGTGCAGCCTGTGCCGCGCACCAAGTACGCCTTCCTTACCCTGCCGCGCTATTCAATGATCGCGCTGTCGAGCGCGGTCGAGCCGCTGCGGATGGCGAACATCA
>DATIZW010000112.1:0-19511 GCA_035516875.1 Steroidobacteraceae bacterium | reverse complement strand
GACTGGTGGCGCTGGCGAGATAAGGTCACGATCTCCGGTGCACCGGCGCCGAGCGTCACCGTCGGGCAGTCGTACTCCTTCACACCCTCGGCGACCGACTCGCGCAATCGCACGCTGGTGTTCGCGATCGCCAACAAGCCGGCATGGGCTTCTTTCAGCACCAGCACGGGACAACTTGCCGGCTCGCCTGCATCGAGCAACGTCGGCACCTATGCGAACATCGTGATCGCCGCGAGCGACGGCCGCCGCACGGCAACACTCCCCGCGTTCTCCATCAAGGTGCTCGCCGGCAGCGCCGCCTCACCGCCGCCGACTGCGACGCCGCCCACGATCTCGGGCACGCCGCCCACGACCGATGTCGCCGGCACGGCGTATGCGTTTCAGCCGAAGGCGAGCGGTCCGAGCGGCATGACGCTCGCCTTCTCGGTGCAGAACAAGCCCACGTGGGCGAACTTCAGCATCGCCACCGGGATGCTGTCAGGCACGCCCACGACCTCACAGACCGGCACCTATTCCAACATCGTGCTCAGTGTCAGCGACGGTGTCGCCTCGAGCTCGCTCGCGCCCTTCACCATTACGGTGACGCCGACGAGTCCCACGACGGGCAATGCGACGGTGAACTGGGTGGCGCCCACGCAGAACACCAACGGCACCGCGCTCACGAACCTCGCGGGTCTGCGCATCTACTACGGGAACTCGCCGTCGAGCCTCAACCAGATGGTGCAGGTGGCGAGCACTTCGCAGACGAGTACCACGATCAGCAATCTCGCCTCGGGTGTCTGGTACTTCGGTGGCGTCGCCTACACGAGTACGGGCACGCAGAGCGCCATGTCGAGCGTCGTCAGCGCGACGATTCCCTGAGCGCGCCGGCGGGGTCGTGGCGCGCACAGCCGCCACGCCCCTGCCAGGCGCTGCGCTGCCGTGCAGGCTCAGGTGGCGCGCAGCTCGTCCTCGCGGATCGTGACGCCGCTCCTCCACAGGTGCCACGCCGCCCAGAAGCCGGTAGGCGCGAGCAGCAGCAGCGCCCAACGCAGCGACTCGCGGCCGGCGCCGAGGGAGGCCGCAAACCAGTCGCTCAGCCAGCCGACGATCTGGGGTGCCAGCACCAGATTGGCGACGTTGGCGAGAAACAGCAGCACGGCGCAGGCGGTCGCCCGCATGCTCGGCGGGATCACGTTCTGCAGCAGACCGAGGATCGGCCCGATATAGAAGTAAACGGCCGGAACGAAGATCCACAGCAGCACCGAAGCGGCTCGCTCGGACAGCACCCAGTAGGCGAGGAACGAGGGGATCGTGGCGACCGCGGTGACTACGGCGAGCAGCCGCACGACGTAGCGTGGATCGGCGGCTGCGCGGCGTCCCATGAGCAGGCTCGCAAGCAGCGTGCCGGCGGTGCCCGCGACCAGGTGCATCGAGCCCAGGTGTTGGCCGGCTCCTGCGAGCGTCAGGTGGTGTGAGCGCTGCAGGAATGTCGGGGTCCACCACATCAGCCCCCAGCTCCAGAACGTCGCCAGTGAGCCGCCGATCAGCAGGTGAATCGCCGAGCGCTGCGTCGCGATGAAGCGCAGCGTCTGCTCGAGCGTGCTGCGCAGCGCCAGCGGCGGGCGCACTTGCGGCGCAGGCTCGGCGCGGGCATCGAGCTGCCCGCGGCGCGGCTCGCGCACCGTGAGCCACACGAGCAGCGCCAGCGCCACGCCGGGAATGCCGAGTACGAGGAAGGCCGCGCGCCAGCCGGCGCGCTCGGCCGCTACTGCGGCCACGGAGGAGCCGAGCCATGCGCCGAGGCAGGTGCCGAGCCCGAAGATTGCCAGCGCCATGGGACGGCGCGCCGGCGGGAATTTGTCCGCGAGGATCGAGGTAGACGGCGGCGTGCCGCCGGCCTCGCCGATCCCGACCCCGATCCGCGCCAGCAGCAACTGCAGGTAATTGTGCGCGAGGCCGCAGAGCGCGGTCATGGCGGACCAGGCCGCGAGTGCCAGCGCGAGGATATTGCGGCGGTTCGCGCTGTCAGCGAGGGCTGCGACCGGGATCCCGACCGTAACGTAGAACATGGCGAGCGGAAAGCCGCTGAGGAAGGCGATGCCGGCGTCCGAGAGCTCGAGCTCCTGCCGGATCGGCTCGATCAGCGTGGAGATCGAAAAGCGGTCGGCGATGTTGAGCGCATAGACTGCGGTGAGCACCGCGAGCACGTACCAGCGGTCACGGGGTGCTGTCACTTCGCCCAGGGCCACGCCTGCGCACTCGTGCGACAGCCGCCGCCGCCCGCTCCCGTCCAGGCGCGGCCGCGCACCGCGCGGCCGCTGGCAGCGCCGGTCGCCTCGCCGTGGCGCAGGGCGTGGATGCCGTTCACCCAGACCTCGTCGACGCCGGTCGCCAGCTGATGCGGCTTCTCGTAGGTGGCGTGATCCTGCACGGTGGCCGGATCGAACACCACGACATCGGCGAAGTTGCCGACTTTGAGGCTGCCGCGGTCGCGCAGCGCGAGCGTCGCTGCCGGAAGTGCTGCGAGCTTGTGAATCGCCTCCGCCAGGCTCAGGGCCCGTTCCTCGCGCACGTACTTCGCCAGCACGCGCGCGAAGTTGCCGTAGGCGCGAGGATGGGGGTTCGACTTGAGGAATACGCCTTCGGGTGCCGGCGCCGCCTCATCGGAGTCGAAACTGACCCACGGCAGTGGCACTTCGCGACGTACGTTGTCTTCCGCCATGAGGAAGTACGCCACCCCGACACGCGAGCCGTCCTCGATGACGAGGTCGATCGCGGCGTCCTCGGGCGAGACATGCCGCTCGCGTGCGACCTCGGCCAGTGTCTTGCCCGTCAGCGGCTTGAGCACCGGATTCTTGAAGGCGAGCAGCAGCGTGCCTGAAGCCCCCGCGGCGCCGAGGAGGTTCTCCCAGGTGGGCGCCGGATCGCGCATCTCCGCGATCACGCGCGCGCGCACCGACGGGTCCCTGAGCCGGGCGATCCAGGCTTCGAGGCCGCCGTCCTGCACCCACGGCGGCATCGCGGCGTCGAGGCCGGTAGCCCCGGCCGTATACACGTACATGTCCGCCGTGATGCGCACGCCTGAGGCGCGAGCGCGCTCGACCGCGGCGATCAGCTCATCGAGCTTGCTCCAGTTGTGTTTGCCGGCGGCCTTGAGGTGATAGATCTCTGCGGGCGCACCCGAGGCCCTGGCGATGTCGACGGTCTCCTGCAGCGCCTCGAGCAGCCGGTCGCCTTCGCTGCGCATGTGCACGCTGTAGATACCGCCGCAGCGGGCGGCCTCCGAGGCGAGCGCGATCAGCTCCGGGGTCTGCGCGTATTCATTGGGGCTGTAGATGAGCGCCGTGGTGACGCCCATGGCACCCTGCTCCATGGCCTGGCGTACCAGGGTGCGCATCTGCGTCAGTTGCTCGGGCGTCGGCTGAACATCGCGCTCGCCGAGCACATAGGTGCGCACCGTACCGGCGCCGACGAAGGAGGCGACATTCGGTGCGATGCCGCGTTGCTCGAGCTTGTGCAGATACTCCCCGAGCGTCGTCCAATCGATGTCATAGTGGATGTCCCGCTCGCGTTGCAGCGCACGCGCCTTCATCTGCGGCGTGAGCGGACCCATCGATTCTTCCCCGAGCACCTCGAGCGTTACCCCCTGGCGCAGATCGCTCAGCGCGCGGCCGTCAGCGAGCAGCGACGCTTCCGGGTGGGCCAGCATGTTGATGAATCCTGGTGCGACGGCCTTCCCGCGCGCGTCCACCCGCTCGCGCGCACCGCGCGTAGCATGCGGTCCAACGTACGCAATGCGATCGCCGCGCAGGCCCACGTCACCGATGAAGGGCGTGCCCCCGCTGCCGTCGTAAACGGTGCCGCCGCTGATCAGAACATCGTAGTCGCCCGCCGCCGCCGCCGCGACTGCGCTCGCCGACAGCACCTGACAGGCGAGACAGAAAGCCCCGGCGAGGGCACAGCGGATCGACATCGGTGGCCTCCCCCTCGCTTGTCCCGCGACCGGCCGCGTCCGCCTCATTCTGCGAAGGCCGCGGTGCGCACCCGGGGCGAGTATGCGAGATGAGGTTACGGGCGCGCCACTAGAGCGACGCCCACTCAGCGCGGATTGCCGGGGGCAGGGTTAGGCAGGCCGGTCAGCCGCGGGCCTTGGAGCGGCGAGCGAGGATGCCCTGCTCGCGAAACCAGACGATCGCCTCCTCGAAGGCGGCGGTCGGTGGCCGCCAGCTGTATCCGAGCTCACGCACGGCCTTCTCGCTCGAGAAATACATGTGCTTTCGGGCCATGCGAACACTCTCGATCGTGACCCGGGCACCGCGACCGGTCGCCCGGGAGAGCGCCTCGGAGGCATAGGCGAGCGGCAGCACAGCCGCGTGCGGGAGACGGATGCGTGGCGGCTTGCGGCCGGCCATGTGGCTGATGTGCACGAGGATCTCTCGCAGCGTCATGTTCTCACCCCCCAGAATGTAGCGCTCACCGATGCGGCCGCGGTGGAAGGCATGCAGGTGGCCAGCCGCGACGTCGTCGACGTGCACCACATTGAGGCCCGTGTCGACATATGCCGGCGTGCGTCCCATTGCTGCATCCACCACGATCCGCCCGGTAGGCGTGGGTTTGACGTCCCCGGGGCCGATCGGAGTGGAGGGATTGACGGTGATCACCGGTGCGCCGCGCCGCACGAAGTCGCGCACCAGCTGCTCGGCGAGGAATTTCGAGCGCTTGTAGTGGCCGATCATGTCCGCAAGCGCGACCGGCGTGTCCTCGGTGCCGGGCGAGCCGTCCGCGGGCAGCCCGACCGTGGCGACGCTGCTCGTGTAGACGATGCGCCCCACCGCGCCCCGCTGTGCGGCACTGAGCACGTTGCGGGTTCCCTCGACGTTGGTCTGATACAGCCGCTCAGGATCTGCTGCCCCGAGACGATAGTCGGCGGCCACGTGAAACAGTGCGTCGCAATCACGCAGTGCCACATCGAGCGAGGCGCTGTCGCTCAGATCGCCGACCGCGACCTCGACCGGCAGCTGCGCGAGATTGCGCCGGTCGGAATCGGCGCGCGATAGCGCGCGAACCTGCCACCCGGCGCTGCTGAGTGCTCGCGCGACGGCGGAGCCGACGAAGCCCGTCGCTCCCGTGACCAGCGCCCTCATGGGGGGCCGTTGCCCGAAGGCACGGAGACGAGCGGCGGCGCGAGAGCTCCGCTCGCCACGGCGGCGGCGAGTGCCCGGCTTGCGGCGCGAAAGCGTCGCGCCAGGCGCAGGATCGGCAAGAGGTCTGGGGGAGTCCGCGCGAGCGCGCCGATGAGCCGCCCAAGGGACACGCCGTCGGCGCCCGTGGCAGCGGCCGCAACGAGTGCCCGCGGAACCTCATCCGCGGCCGTGTCCACGATCGCCCGCACGACGAGAAAAGGTAAGCGACGGCTCGCGGCGACCTCGGCGATGGCGAGACTCTCCATGTCCACGGCCACGGCCGCCGTCTGGCGGAAGGCGACCGCCTTGTCGGCGCTCGAGGCGATCGCCGCGCGGCATGTGAGCAGCTTGCCGCAACACACCGGCTGCGAGGCCAGGAGGGCGGACCTCAGGCGCTGCCGCCAATCTCCTGCCGTCAGAAAGAGCGCGCCCTCGGGTGAGGCGACCTCGTGCGGCAGCAACAGGGTTCCGGCCGCGAGCGTCGGGTCGAGCCCTCCGGCCATGCCCCAGCTGATGAGCGCCCGAACACCTGCGTCCGCGAGCGCCCGCGCGCCGCGGGCGGCGGCAGCCGGCCCCATGCCGCTGACCACGAGCAGCGTGCCGTCGGCCAGGGATGCGGGCGCCGCGCCGCTCGTGGTGGCGCGGCCGAGAGCACGGGTCTCGGCGGTGAGCGCCGCCACGATTCCGAGTCCATTCAATGGAGCGTTCCGAGCCGCGATCGGGTGCGATACGCAGCGAGTGCCCAGAGTGGAAAGTACGCGCAATAGCCGTGATAGCGCAGGTAGAAGACCCGCGGGAATCCCGGCGCCGTAAAGCTCGGGTCGCTCCAGAGTCCGTCCGGCTGCTGCGTGTCGAGGAGATACTGGATACCGCGCTGCACGGTCTGCGCACCGGACAGGCCCGCTGCCAGCAGACCCAGCACTGCCCAGGCGGTTTGGTGAGGCGTGCTCGCACAGCGGCTGTCGACCCGCTGGCGCAGGTAGCTGTCGTTGCTCTCGCCCCAGCCGCCGTCGGGGTTCTGCCGGGACTCGAGCCAGCTCACGGCGCGACGCACCGCGGCGTCCTGCGGGCCGACACCCGCCTCGGCGAGGGCGGTCAATACCGACCAGGTACCGTAGATGTAGTTGGTACCCCAGCGACCGAACCACGAGCCGTCGGGCTCCTGCTCGGCACGCAGGAAGGCGATGGCGCGGTCGAGCACCGCGGCGTCGCGGGGACGGCCCACCGCCGTCAGCGCCGTGACGACGCGCGCCGTCACATCGCTCGTAGGCGGATCGAGCAGCGCACCGTGATCGGCGAACGGAATCTCGTTGAGGTAGGAGCTGGTGTTGTCGACATCGAAGGCGGCGAAGCCGCCATTGCGGCTCTGCATTCCAGCCAACCAGTCGAGGGCGCGCTCCAGTGCGTGCGCGTAGCGCTCGTGATCGCCCGAGCGATGCATGGCCCAGGCGACGGCGGCCGTGTCGTCGAGGTCGGGGTAGTGGCTGTTGGCGCGCTGAAACGCCCAGCCCCCGCCGGCGAGCGCGGGACGGCGTACCTGCCAGTCTCCCGGGGCATCGAGCAGTTGCCGCGGCTCGAGCCATTTCAGTCCGCGCGACGCCGCGGCGAGCGCGATCGGGCAGCCCACCTCCTGCATCGCGAGAGCGGCCAGTGCCGTGTCCCACACGGGTGAGATACACGGCTGGCAGTAGGCACTCGCGCCGTCGACGACCAGCAATTGCTGCAACGCCCGCTTGGCGGCGCGCCGTGGCGGGGCGTCGCGCGGATATCCGCGCAGCGTGAGGACCTCGAGCGCATTCACCATCGCCGGGAATATCGCCCCCAGTCCATCCTCACCGTTCAAGCGCTCGAGGATCCACGCCTCGGCGCGCAGCATGGCGCGCGCGCGCAGTGCCGCGGGAATGAATCCGTCGAGGCGGCGGGCCAGCCGATCGATCGCCCGGAACACGACGGCGAGCAAACTGGCGCGACCGCCGGGACGGCGAAAGTAATGTCGCTCCTTCTCCGGCGGTGTCGTGAACAATTCGTCGATGCGCACCCTGCGCGGGTTGCTGGCGCGGGCCTTCAACGTGCACAGGATCAGCAGTGGCACCATCACCGTGCGCGACCAGTACGAGACCTTGTGCAGATTGAAGGGAAACCAGCGCGGCAGCAGCACGATCTCGACCGGGATATAGGGCACAGCCCGCCACGGGAGCTGCCCGAAGAGCGCGAGCGCGATGCGCGTGAAGACGTTGCTTGCCGCGGCACCGCCCGCTCGCAGGATCGCCGCCCGCGCCCGCACCAGGTGCGGCGACTCGGGGCTGTCACCCGCCAGCTTCAGGGCAAAGTAGGCCTTGACGCTGCAACTGATGTCGAACGAGCCGTTGTGGTAGAGCGCCCAGCCGCCGTGCTCGCCCTGGCGCGAGCGCAGATGCACGGCGAGCTTCGCCTGAAGCGGCTCCTCGATCTCGTCGAGGAAGTGCATCATCATGATGTACTCCGCCGGAATCGTGCAGTCGGCCTCGAGCTGAAACTGCCAGCAGCCATCGAGGTTCTGCAGTCGTGTGAGCTCGTCGCGCGCGGCGGTGATGGCACGGTCGAGCGGCGGGTTTTGCGCCCCGTCCCAGAATGCCGGAGCGCGTGAGGCGGCGGCGACGCCCGTGGCAGTCCCGAGCGAAGGCGGCGGTGCCGATGCGTGACGCGTCACGGGGGCAAGCCTCTGTCAGATCGGCGCAGCACGCTCATGCCGCGCGCGCAGTGGTTCGGCCAGGTCCCGCTCCGCCGCGGCGAGCGCCGCGGCCCGGCTCGCCGCCCGGCGCGCCGCCAGGGGGGCGGCCAGCGGCAGCCCGTGGGCGGCACGCTCGAAGAGGAACCGGAGCATGCGGTCGCTGCGCACCGCGGCGCCGGTGCACAGTTGCGTCATGAAGACAGCCGAGTGTGACACCTTGACCTGCGCACCGCGGGTGTATTGCGGGTTGGCGGCGATCTTGCGCAGCGTGAGCACGGCCAGGCCAATGGCCCAGAGGCAAAAGCGGCGGATGCCGGTCTCGCCGGCGGGAATCAACAGCGAGTAGGAGAGCGCGTTGCGCAGGTGCGCGTGCGCCACAGCTACCAACTCGCGCACCCCGGCGTGGAAGCGCTCATCCGTGCCCTGCGCCGACAGCCGTGCGAGCTCGACACCCTCGCGGGCAAAGACGTCGCGCGGGAACCAACAGGCGCCCCGGCTGCGATCCTCCCAGAAGTCCTTGATGATGTTGGTCAGCTGCAGTCCCTGGGCGAAGGACACCGAGAGCTCGCTCAGCGCGGCACGGCGGGCGGCGACCCCTGGCGAGTAGGCGCAGAACAGCTCCGTCAGCATCTCGCCGACGACCCCGGCGACGTAGTAGCAATAGCTGTCGAGATCGCTCGTGCGCGCGAGGCCGTGCAGGCTGGCGGTCTGCTGAAAATGATGCATGCCACGGCACATCAGTGCGATGCAGCGCTCGATCGCGACGCGTTGCTCGCCGAGCGCCGCGGTCACCCGGGTGACCCGGTCCATGTTGCACACCAGCTCGCGCTCCGCGGGCAGCGTGCGATCCGAGAGCAGCCGCGCCAGCTCGCGGGCCAGCGGCGCCGCCGGCTCGCTCCCCGAGACGACGGCCGTAAAGCGCTCGAGGTACACGCGCGTCTCGGCCGCCGACAGTGCCGGCTCGTCCTCGATGGTGTCGGCTATGCGGCACACCAGGTAGGCATTGCACACCGCGATGCGCAGCGGCTGCGGCAGTTGCGGGATGGTCAGCGCGAAGGTTCTCGAGACATGCGGGAGGATCTGCTCCTGATAGCTGACGTCGAGATTTCCAGGGTCCATGCGAACGTTCACGCGCCTAAGGAATAACGCCCTGCGCCGGGGCGCAGCTCACGCGCCATGCGCGCCGGGCACAATCTTGCGCAACGATATAGTTCAAGGCAAGCGTTGCGGCGCAGCCACGCCGGCCGGCTGTGCGGCCATCAGTAACTGCGCACCAGCAGCCAGTCGGCGAGCTGACGCAGTCGCTCGGCAGACGCGGCGAACGGGGCCAACGCCGCAAGCGCCTCGGCGTGCAGCCCGCGTACACGCTCCTGCGATGCCGCCACGCCGACGACTGCCGGATGGGTGGGCTGGGCGCGCGCGTGGTCGGCACGGGTTGCCTTGCCGATTGTTGCCGTATCTGCCAACACGTCCAACAGATCGTCCTGGATCTGAAAGGCAAGGCCAACCGGTGCGGCGAAAGCCGCAAGTGCCGCCTGCAGCCGTACGGCAAGCGCGGGAGCACATGCCGCCGCCATCAGCACGCTGGCGCGGATCAGCGCCCCGGTCTTGCGGGCATACATGCTCTCGATCTCGCCCACCGTGAGCTGCTGCCCCGGCGCAGCGATATCGATCGCCTGCCCTCCCGTCATGCCGCTGACGCCACTCGCTTCGGCTAACAGCGCGGTCAGCCGCAGGCGCACCGCCGGATCGGCGGGCAGCGCGGGGTCGCTCGCCAGAAGTTGAAATGCGAGCGACTGCAGGGCATCCCCCACGAGTATCGCGGTGCCCTCGTCAAAAGCCTTGTGGCAGGTCGGTCGGCCGCGGCGCAGATCATCGTCATCCATTGCCGGCAGATCGTCGTGCACCAGTGAGTAGGCGTGCACGAGCTCGATCGCACAGGCGGCCGCCTCGACCTGCGCTTCACCGATCCCGAGCGCGCGTGCCGTAGCAAAGACCAGCATCGGTCGCACGCGCTTGCCGCCTCCGAGCACGCTGTAGCGCATCGCCGCGTGCAGCCGTGTCGGTTCGACGTCGGGCGGGGGAAGCCGCGCAGCGAGGGCCAATTCCATGCGCGCCTGCCAGGACTTGAGCTGGACGGCAAACGCTGCCCGCTCCGCCGCTTCCGCCTCGCGGCCATCCGCGATATCGGTTGCAGTGCCGACGACGGCTGCGGGCGCGTCCGCCGCAGACCTACCGGCAAGATCCGCGCCCTCGATCACTGCAGTCCTGCGGCAGTGTCTGCCTTGGCGCGGGGGCCGTTGAGCGCACTCAGCGGCACCGAAATGACACGAGCGCGGTCGCGCTCCGAATAAAGCACCGGCGGATCGGGTGCCATCGGACCGCTCACGCGCGGACCTCGCAGCGCCGTCTTTAGCGCCTTGAGCGGACGGGCAAAGGCTTCATCGACGGCGGTGCCTTCGAATCCGCAATGGGCCATGCAGTTGTCACAGCGCGGGTTGCGTCCGACGCCGTAGCGCTCCCACTCGGTCTCCTCCATCAAGGCGCGATAGCTCGCGGCACTGCCTTCGTCGGTCAGCAGATAGCAGGGGCGTTGCCAGCCGAAGATGTTGTATGTTGGGTTGCTCCAGGGTGTGCACTGATAGGTCTGGTTACCGGCCAGAAAATCGAGGAACAGGGCGGAGTGATTGAATGACCAGCGCCGGCCGCGGGCGCGACGGCGTTTGAAGATTTCGCGGAACAGCTGCTTGCTGGCGTTGCGGGCCAGGAAAACATCCTGGCGCGGCGCGTGCTGATAGCTGTAGCCCGGCGAAACCGTGATGCCTTCGATCCCGAGGTGCATCGCCGCGTCGAAGAAATGGGCCACCTCGTCGGGATCGCTGCCGCCGAACAGCGTGCAATTGATCGTGACGCGAAATCCCCTGCCACGTGCCAGGCGGATGGCATCGACTGCCTTGTCGAAGACTCCCTCCTGGCACACCGACTCGTCGTGACGGTGACGATCGCCGTCGAGGTGGATGGAGAACGTCAGGTAAGGTGAGGGTTGGTACTCGTCGATGTGCCGGGACAGCAGAATGGCGTTGGTGCACAGGTAGACGAATTTCCGGCGCGCGGTAATCCCGGCGACGATGTGCGGCATCTCCTTGTGAATGAGGGGCTCACCGCCCGCAATGGACACGACGGGCGCACCACATTCGTCCACGGCCTTGAGCGCATCGGCCACACTCATGCGCCGCTGCAGGATTTCCTTCGGGTAATCGATCTTGCCGCAGCCGCTACAGGCAAGATTGCACTGCAACAGAGGCTCGAGCATGAGTACGAGCGGATAGCGCTTGTCTCCCCGGAGTCTGCGGGTGGCGACATAGCGCCCAACGCGATACATCTGCAGTAATGGAATCGCCAAGCGCGTCTCCTTAATGTGCGAACCGGGCGACTGCTAAAGCGCCACCAGGGCAGCCCGGTGCTCACCCCAGATACGCTCCCACTCGAGCCGGAACCACGGGGTGAATTTCCCGCCGTCCGGACCGCCCAGCTCCTCTTCGAGTGTCTGCGGACCTACCCAGCGCCAGGCGCAGATCTCGCTCCGATTGATCCGCGGTTGCCCGTTCAGGCGCCCGATGAACACCGAGCACAGCTCGTGCTCGGCGCCGGTCGCGTCAAATTGTGCCTGGTAGCGGAACTTGAACAGGAAGTGTAACGGGCAACTGCAGCCGAGCTCCTCCCTAAGCCGGCGGTGGATTGCTGCCTCCATGCTCTCGGCGTGCCGGGGATGGCTGCAGCAACTGTTGGACCAGTACAATGGCCATAACCGTTTTGACGGGGCACGCTGCTGCACCAGCGTCTGCCCGTTCCCGTTGAAAATCAGCAGCGAGAACGCTCGATGCAAGACGCCGGCGCCTGCGTGGCATTGGGCCTTGCCCAGATGACCGACCTCGCGGTCCGCGTCGTCCACGAGAATCAGCGGCTCCGAATCGACTGTAACCTCGCCCAGGTGGCTGCATACGGGCTGAGACTGGTCCGTGTGGTCCGTCAAAGAACTCCTCTCCATGGCGACGGCTGCTCGCGATCCCTACCTCTAAGGGATTCTTGCGCCAACCGTGTCACGAGTTATCCTCCGCGGATGATACCTCGGTCGGCTAACTTGGCGACAGGGATCTCGCCTCCCCGCGGGGGGGTTGCCGGGCATATTCCGAGCGCCGCGGCGTGTTGCCGCCGGAGCTGCCAGTGATGGCGCTGGCACACCTTTGGCTCACGACATGTGGCACGGCGCTCGCGGCCGTGGTCATGGGCTACATGCTTGCCGCCGCAACTGCGTTGCGGGTGCGGCGCGCGCCACAACCCCCGGGGCTGGTGAGCGCGCCGCCGACGACGATTCTCAAGCCCCTCTGTGGGGCAGAGCCTGGGCTGTACGAGCATCTGCGCTCCTTCTGCGAGCAACACTGCGACGATCTGCAGATCATCTTCGGCGTGCGCGACCGCGACGACCCGGCCCTCGGTGCCGTACGCAGACTGCAGCACGAGTTTCCGCACCTCGATCTGCAGATTGCCGCCAACCCCGCCCAACACGGCAGCAGCCGCAAGGTCAGCAACCTGGTCAACATGATGCCGCTCGTGCGGCACGACTATCTCGTCATCGCCGACGGCGACGTGCGCGTCGGGCCGGGTTACCTCGCAAGAGTGATCGCGCCGCTGCTCGATCCGCGAGTCGGAATCGTTACCTGCCTGTATCGCGGCTCGCCGCGGCCGGGCCTGTGGTCGCTGCTGGGCTCGATGTTCATCAACGAGTGGTTCATGCCGGCGGTGCGCGTCGCGGCGCTGTTCGGTTCGCGCTCGTTCGCCTTCGGCGCAACCATCGCGGTACGTGGCGAGACCCTGTCCCGGATCGGCGGATTCACCTCCATTGCCGATCAGTTACCGGACGACTACCGGCTGGGCGAGCTGACCCGGCGCATGGGCCTGCGCACGGTGTTGTCCGAGATCGAGGTCGAAACCTGTGTGGAGGAAACCGGCCCCGGCGAGCTGCTGCGACACGAGCTTCGATGGCTGCGCACGATTCGCACGGTGCAGCCGCTCGGCTATGCCCTTGCGTGTGCCACGATCGGGCTGCCGGCGGTGGTGCTCGGGTGTCTCCTGGCAGGGGGGAGCAGCATGACCCTGGCGATGGTGGCGATCACGGCGCTGGCGCGCCTCATGATAAATTCCGCGCCGCGCAAGCCGCTCAATCCCGTGGCGAAGCTGGGGCTGGTAGCCCTCAACGACCTGCTGGTGTTCGCACTCTGGTGCTGGAGCTTCACGACGCGCCACGTGCACTGGCGGCAGGCGCGCTACCGGGTGGCACGCGATGGAACCGCTCAGGAGATCCCGTGAAGGACAGCCGGCCATGAGAACCCTCTTCTTGCACCCGCCCTCTTTCGATGGCTACGACGGTGGTGCCGGCGCGCGCTACCAGATGACGCGCGAGGTGCGCTCGTTCTGGTACCCGACCTGGCTCGCGCAGCCAGCGGCCCTGGTGGCGGGCTCGAAGCTGATCGACGCGCCACCGCACGGGCTCAAGTTCGCGGACATCATTCCCGAGCTCAGGAACCGCGACCTGGTCGTGATGCACACCTCTACTCCGTCCTTCAAGGCGGACGTAACAACCGCGCAGATGATCAAGGAGGTCAATCCCGACATCCAGATCGGCCTCATCGGCGCCCACGTCGCCGTCGAGCCCGAGAAGAGCCTGATGGCGGCGCCGGCGGTGGACTTCGTTACCCGCAATGAGTTCGATTTCACCATCAAGGAGGTGGCCGAGGGACGGCCGCTCAGCGAGATCAAAGGACTCTCCTGGCGCAACGGCAACGGCGTCATCGTTCACAATGAGAATCGCGATGTGCTGCAGAACATGGATGAGTTGCCGTGGGTGACGCCGGTCTACAAGCGCGATCTCAAGGTCGAGAAATACTTCAGCGGCTATCTGCGGCATCCGTACGTTTCGTTCTACACGGGGCGCGGCTGCAAATCGCGTTGCACCTTCTGCCTGTGGCCGCAGACCGTCGGCGGGCATCGCTACCGCGTGCGCTCCATCGAGGATGTCGTTGCCGAGACCGGCTGGGCCCAGCGCGCCTTTCCACAGGTCAAGGAGTTCTTCTTCGACGACGACACGCTGACCGATAACCTGCCGCGCGTCGAGGCGCTCGCGGTGCAGCTCGGCAAGCTCGGCGTCACCTGGTCGTGCAACGCCAAGGCCAACGTGCCCCGCAAGACGCTCGAGGTCATGAAGGACAATGGGTTGCGGCTGCTGCTGGTCGGCTACGAGTCCGGCAATCAGCAAATCCTGTTCAACATCAAGAAAGGCATGCGCGTCGAATTCGCGCGCCGCTTTACCCGCGACTGCCACGAGCTTGGCATCCTCATTCACGGCACCTTCATCCTGGGCCTCCCCGGGGAGACGCGCGAGACCATCCAGCAGACGCTGGATTTCGCCAAGGAGATCAATCCCCACACCATCCAAGTCTCACTGGCAGCACCCTATCCGGGTACGTTCCTCTACCGGCAGGCCAAGGAGAACGGCTGGCTGTACAACGAGGAGAACAATCTCCTCACGCAACAGGGTACGCAGGTTGCGGCGCTCAACTACCCGCATCTCAGTCACAGCGAGATTTTCGAATCGGTCGAGCAGTTCTACAGGAAATTCTATTTCCGGCCGTCGAAGATCGCTGCCATCGTCGCCGAGATGTTCACCAGCCCCGAGATCATGAAGCGCCGCCTGAGCGAGGGGGTGGAGTTCTTCCACTTCCTGCGGTCGCGGCGGGATACCGTTTGAAGCGCCTGATCCTCACGGCGGATGATTTCGGCGCCGCGCCCGAAGTCAACGAGGCCGTCGAAGCGGCTCACCGCGAAGGCATTCTGAGCACCGCGAGCCTGATGGTGACGGCGCCCGCGGCGGCCGATGCCATCGCCCGCGCACGGCGCCTGCCACGACTGCGCGTCGGGCTGCATCTCGTGCTCACCGAGGGCCGACCCCTCCTGCCCGCGTCCGCACTCAGTCATCTGGTGGATGGCAACGGGCTGTTTCGTACCGGCCTGGCGCGGCTCGGGGCCGTCATCGCCTGCAGCAGAGCCGCGCGACGCCAGGCCGCGGCCGAGATCAGCGCACAGTTTGCCGCTTTCCGCGATAGCGGCCTGGCGCTCGATCACTGCAACGCACATCAGCATTTCCATCTCCACCCGGTGGTGGCGGAATTGATGCTGACGGTCGGTCGTTCCTTCGGCCTGCAAGCGGTGCGGCTGCCGCTCGAGCCCGCGTGGCTGCTGCGCAAAGTGGAGCCGCGCGTGTCGCGGGCCAGCGCGGTGGTCACGTTGCCGTTTGCGCGGATGCTGCGGCGGAGGCTGCGCGAGGCGGGTGTGAGCGCTCCCGACAGGGTGCTCGGACTGCGCTGGTCCGGACAGATGACGCGGACCCGTCTGCTCGCACTGATCCGTAACCTGCCGCACGGCCTCACCGAGATTTATCTTCATCCCGCCACCGGGCAATTCGCCGGCGCGGTGTCCGGCTATCGCTACCGCGAGGAGTTCGAGACGCTGATCGATCCGGAGGTCGTCGCAGCCTGTCGAGATCCATCGCTGCAGCTCGGCGGATTCGGCGATTTTGCGCAAAAGCCGGGCTGCCTGGTGCCGGGCGAGGGTCACGCTGCCGCGATGTCGCAGCGGATGGTCGTTCGACCATGAGCTCGACGATTCACGAGGCTGGCCGTCTCGCACAGTCGCCGCACGCGCCGCGCATTCGTCGCGGCAGCCTGGCCCACAAGACACTCTTTTGCCGCACGCTGCTCGACACCTTCAATCCTTACAAGCCAGCGGTGATCGACTGGCCCGAGCTCGACGCGCAATCGCGCGAGCGGCTCGTGAGCCTGCCCATCTGGGATATCGCCGTTCAGACCGAAGGGCGGGCGCGGCTGAATGTCGCATCCTACGCGGAGCAGACACGCGATCTGCTGTTGCGCGAGGCGATCGAGCTCAACGCCTTCGAGGAAGGCCGCCACCGCGACGTGCTTGCCAACCTGGTGACGGCCTACGGCATCGTCCTCGCGCCCGAGCCGCTCTATCCCGCCCCGCGTGATCCCGAATGGGCCTTCATGGTCACCGGTTACAGCGAATGCATCGACAGCTTCTTCGCCTTCGGTTTATTCGAATCGGCCAAGCGCTCCGGATTCTTTCCGCCCGAGCTCGTCGACACCTTCGAGCCGGTGATGCAGGAGGAGGCTCGGCACATCCTGTTCTTCGTCAACTGGGCGGCCTGGCACCGGCGCAACATACCGCTGTGGCGGCGGCCCTGGTTCGAGCTGAAGGTACTGGCCGTGTGGGCTTTCCTCGTCTGGGAACGGATCGGCATCGCCCGGGACGTCGGCAACGGCGTGCAGGACAACAACTTCACCATGACCGGCGCGAAATCGGTGGGCGACGATATCAACATCGGCGCCCTGCTCGATCTCTGCCTTGCCGAGAATCACCGGCGCATGAGCGCCTATGATCAGCGCCTGATCAGACCCCGCGCGGTGCCGGCTTTGGCGCGCCTCGCGCGCCGTCTGATGCGATCCTGAGCGGGGGCCGCCGGATCGCCTACGCTCGCGGCGATGACATGAGATTGCGCCTCATTATCTGCGCGGTGATGGGGGCCGCCCTTGCCCTCTACCTCGTGGTGTACGTCGGCTGGCGTGCGGTATTGTCCGCGGCCGTCGCCATGGGGTGGGGCGGCTTCGTCATCTTCTGTCTCTGCGCCCTCGGGCTCTTCGCGCTGCTCGGTGCGGCGTGGTACGTACTCGTGCCCCGGGGGTCGGGTTGCGGAGCGTGGGCCTTCGTCCGCGCCCGCATGGTGCGGGACGCCGTCGCCGAGGTGTTGCCGCTTTCGCAGCTCGGCGGAATCGCCCTCGGGGTGCGCGCGGCGATCCTGCAGGGCGTGGGCGCGCCGCTTGCCTGCGCCTCGATGATCGTCGATGTCACCACCGAGATGGTGGCGCAGATCGCCTTCGCCGCGCTCGGCGTCGCGATACTCAAGGCGCAGGTCGCACAGAATCCCGGGGTCGCGTCGCTGACGACCGCGTGCCTCGTCGGCCTGCTGGTGGCAACTGTCGCGGCGGCGTTGTTTCTTGCCGTGCAGCGCCACGGCCAGCGCCTGACGGGAAGGGTTTCTGCGCTACTGCTGCGCCATGCGGGTCAGCAGTTTACCGCGGGAGTTAGCGCCGCCCTCGATGCCATCTATCGCTCCCCGGCCCGCGTCGCGCTGTCGTTGGTGCTGCATCTCGCGGCGTGGCTGCTCAGCGCCGTTGCAGTGTGGATCGGCTTTCGGCTGATGGGGGCACGCGTCGCGGTTGTGTCGGTGCTGGCGATCGAGAGTCTCGTCTACGCCATTCGCAGCGCCGCCATGCTGATCCCCAATGCGCTTGGCGTGCAGGAAGCCGCTTACGCGTTTCTCGCGCCGTTGTTCGGGGTAGGCTCGGAGCTGGCGCTGGCCATGTCCGTGTTGAAACGAGCGCGGGACATCGCCATCGGAGTTCCGGTATTGCTGATGTGGCAAGCTGCAGAAGGACGGCAGGCACTTGCCAGAAGTCCCGCCGCGCCTGAATGACCCGAGCCAGCCAGGCTCACTCAAAGCTGCCCGAGCGTAACCCCGGAGGGAGATAGAGATCGCCGTCGCGCTCGCCGATACGGCTGGCAGCAGACTGCGCGGGCTCCGCGACCTCCCGCAGCCCTCGATCGAGCCGCGCCACATCACCATCGAACAGAGGCTTGATGAGTGCGTGCATGCCGCAGTCCAGGAGAACAAGCGAGGTCCCTGCGACCCACAGGCTGCTCTTTGCCCATCTCCGCAAACGCTGCTTGCGCGCTGCGGCCATCGGGACCACGGTGGTTTTCGCTTCCGGAGCTTCCATAGGCCACGATACTCCCTCCCCGGGCTGAATCCTGGAAGTGTCGAAGGTCATAGCTGGGGCAGAGGCTCACGCGCCCCCGGGTTCGCAGCAGGCCCGCCGCGCCAACGCTCGAAACAAGAACCCCGGCACTTGGGCCGGGGTCGTTGTTTAAATCGCGCATGGCGGTCAGTTTCGGGCCTGCCTCGCTGATTCAACTTAATTTCAGTGCTCCTCCCTGGAACCGCTGCCTTCGAGGGCGCGCCCCAGTCGCCGCACGACTACGTAAACTCAGCCGCACGCGATGCCAGCGCGCACCTACAATGACCAGCTCAAAGAACGACAACATGGGGAGTACCGGGGATGATCGGCAGAGAGTTCTTTAAGCGACTGCGACTCATGGGTGGTCGCAGCGAGACGATCCGCACGCGCTTCGAGCTGGACGGCTTGGGCCGCCTGGTGGAGCACGTCGTCATTGAGACGCACGACAGGTTTGCCCTCGTACCACAGGAGCGCCCGCAGGCGCACCGCAGGCCGGCCGGCAAGCGGCCCTGAGGCCAGCCTCCTTCGTGCATCCGGTCGCTGCACCTCGCATGCGACTGCGGCAAGGTGGCGACCCGCGGACTGGATTGGCGTCCCCAACGAGATTCGAACTCGTGTTACCGCCGTGAAAGGGCGATGTCCTGGGCCTCTAGACGATGGGGACGCGAGCTCGGGCGCAATCAAGAAAACTGGACGGAACTCACTGATTTCATTGGTGGAGCCAGGCGGGATCGAACCGCCGACCTCTTGCATGCCATGCAAGCGCTCTCCCAGCTGAGCTATGGCCCCACGCGAGGCCGGCGGAAACTACGCAGCCCACCCCGGGTTGTCAAGCGGGAGCCTGGGGGGGCGTCGCGAGCACGGCATCAATGCGCGCGAGGGAGCGCTCCCGCCCAAGCAACTCGAGCGTCACGTCGATCGGAGGAGACACGGCGGTGCCGGTGACCGCAACACGCACGGGCTGCGCGATCTTGCCGAGCCCGTCGCCAAGACGGGCGGCGAGATCATTCAGCAGGCCGTGAATCGCGGCCGCATTCCACTGCGCCAGGTTGCCGAGCCGCTCGCGAACTGCAGACAGGGTGCGCCGCGCGTCTGCACCGAGATGCTTGGCGGCCGCCTTCGGATCGACCTCGATGTGCTCGATGAAGAAGAAGCGGCTGTTGTGCGCCATCTCCTTCAGCGTCTTGGCGCGCTCGCGCTGCGCGACGATCACCCCTTCGAGCAGCGCCTGGTCGGTGCTGTCGCAGCCCAGGCGGCGCAGCTGCACGCGCAGATACGGAACGAGTGCCGCGGGCACCGCACGCATCATGTGCTGCTGATTCAGCCACAGCAGCTTCTCCGGGTTGAAGGCGGATGCCGCCTTGTTCACATCGTGAATGTCAAAGGCGGCGATCATTTCTTCGCGCGTGAAGACCTCCTGATCACCATGCGACCAGCCGAGCCTCACGAGGTAGTTGAGAAGCGCGTCAGGGAGGTAGCCCTCCTCTTCGTACTGCAGCACGCTCACCGCACCGTGTCGCTTGGAGAGCTTCGCGCCATCGGGCCCGAGGATCATGGGCACGTGCGCGTAGACAGGTAACGTCGCGCCGAGCGCCTGCAGCATGTTCATCTGCCTGGGCGTGTTGTTGAGGTGATCGTCACCGCGGATGACGTGGGTGATTCCCATGTCCATGTCATCGACGACCACGGAAAAGTTGTAGGTCGGCG
>DATIZW010000111.1:0-9124 GCA_035516875.1 Steroidobacteraceae bacterium | reverse complement strand
CGAACAGTGCGAGCGACGCGCGGATCGGCCACGGGCTGTTGTGCGGGATGTAGTACTGGCTGCTGTCGGGAGCGTGTGCTTCTGTCATGGGTCGTTTTTTCAGCGCCGTGAGGTGACGCGCGAAGATTCGTCGTAGAAGGTATAGGCGAGCGTGATCATGTCGATGTGGCTCGGCAGTGCCGGATCGATGATGAAGCGCACCTGCATGTTGCGCCCCTCGTCGAGCTTGAAGTGCTGCGGCGCGAAGCAGAAGCACTCGGTCTTGTGGAAATACGCCGCCACTTCCGAGGGGGCGATGTTGGGCACGGCCTGCGCGACGCTGTCACGGCCGGTCAGGTTTCGCGCGTAGAACTGCGCCGTGAACAGCTCCCCCGGGTGCACCTCGACGCTGCGTACCACCGGGCGGAACTCGAACGTGCCGGCGCTCGCCACGTCGGCGAGGAACTCGACGGTCACCGTGCGGTTGACCTGCGGGTGCTCGATGGCGGTCACCTTCTCGAGCAGCTTCGTCTGATCGCCGTAACCGGTCACGGCGCACAGCACGTTGTACAGCGGCACGAGCGCGAAGCCGAAGCCGAAGCTGCCGGCCGCAATCGCCAGCAGCTTCCAGGTCATGTTGCGGTTCTCGCGCGCCCGGTCGTTCATTTGGCCCCGCGCAGCAGCGACAGGACGATGAAGCCGATGTAGAACGCCGCTGCGATCAGCGCCCAGATGAGGGCGCTGCGCCGTACGCGCAGTCGCCGCTCCTCGTCGGCCGCCATGTCGGTGCTCGGCATCAATGCTCCGCGCCGCGTGCGATCACGGCGTCGGACGGCGGCGTAGTCCAGGAGTGATACGGCGGCGGTGAGGGCAGCTCCCACTCGAGCCCGTGCGCGCCTTCCCAGGCGCGGTTACCGACGCGCTCCCCGCCACGCACGCATTTCCAGATGATGTAGGGGAACAGCAGCTGCGACAGCCCGAAGCCGAAGCCGCCGATCGAGGACACCATGTTCCAGTCGGTGAACTGCACGGCGTAGTCGGGGATGCGGCGCGGCATGCCGGCGAGGCCGAGGAAGTGCTGCGGGAAGAACAGCACGTTGACGAAGATGGTCGACAGCCAGAAGTGCCACTTGGCGAGCTTCAGGTCATACATGTTGCCGGTCCATTTCGGCAGCCAGTAATACACCCCGGCCATCATGCCGAAGATGGCCCCCGGCACCAGCACGTAGTGGAAGTGCGCCACCACGAAGTAGGTATCCTGGTACTGATAGTCCGCCGGCACGATCGCCAGCATGAGTCCCGAGAAGCCGCCGATGGTGAACAGAAACAGGAACGCGAGTGCGAACAGCATCGGCGGCTCGAACGACAGCGAGCCCTTCCACATGGTGGTCGTCCAGTTGAACACCTTCACCCCGGTTGGCACCGCGATCAGCATGGTCGAGAGCATGAAGAACAGCTGCGCGGCGAGCGGCATGCCGACGGTGAACATGTGGTGCGCCCACACGATGAAGGAGAGGAAGGCGATCGAGGCGGTCGCGTACACCATCGCCTCGTAGCCAAACAGCGGCTTGCGCGAGAAGGTGGGGATGACCTCGGAGACGATGCCGAAGGCCGGCAGGATGAGGATGTACACCTCGGGGTGACCGAAGAACCAGAAGATGTGCTGGAACATCACCGGGTCACCGCCGCCGGCGGCGGTGAAGAACGTGGTGCCGAAGAAGTGGTCGGTGAGCAGCATGGTCACCGCCCCGGCGAGCACCGGCATCACCGCGATCAGCAGGTACGCGGTGATCAGCCACGTCCACACGAACAACGGCATCCGCAGCAGCGTGATCCCCGGCGCGCGCATGTTCATGATGGTGACGATCACGTTGATGGCGCCGAGGATCGAGGACGCGCCCATCAGGTGGATGGAGAAGATGAGCATCGGGAACGCGGCCCCGGTCTGCAGGATCAGCGGCGGGTACATGGTCCAGCCGCCCGCCGGCGCGCCGCCGGGGACGAAGAACGAGCCGATGAGCAGCGTAAAGGCGAACGGCAGGATCCAGAAGCTCAGGTTGTTGAGGCGCGGCAGCGCCATGTCGGGCGCCCCCACCTGCATCGGGATCATCCAGTTGGCGAGACCGGTCCACCCCGGCATGACCGCGCCGAAGATCATGATCAGCGCGTGCATCGTGGTGAGGGAGTTGAAGAACTGCGGGTCGAAGAACTGCAGGCCGGGCTGGAAGAGCTCCAGGCGTATCAGCATCGCCGCGCCGCCGCCGATGAAGAACATCGTGCAGGCGAAGATCAGGTACATCGTGCCGATGTCCTTGTGATTGGTGGCATACACCCAGCGCCGCCAGCCGTGCGGCTTGTGGTCGTGATCGTCGTGCTCGGCGTGCGTGAGGACTTCGGCCATGGCGTACTTCTCTCCGGCGGTGTCGGGCGTGCGGTTGGACAGATTCCCTAGGGCGCGGTGCTCGCCGTGGCGGGCGGCGCGGGTGCGGGAGCCTCGGGGGTTCCGCCGGGCGCCGCCGCCTGCTTCTGCTCGGCGGCCTTCGCTTTCAACCAGGTGGCGAACTCGGACTTCGAGCGCACGTCGACCACGATCGGCATGAAGCCGTGGTCGCGGCCGCAGAGCTCGGCGCACTGGCCGCGATAGAGACCCGTCTTGTCCGGGTCCACCTTGAACCACGCCTCGTTGACGAAGCCCGGGATCGCGTCCTTCTTCACGCCGAAGGCCGGCACCCACCAGGAGTGGATGACGTCCGCGCCGGTGACCAGCAAGCGCACCTTGGTGTCGGCCGGCACCACGAACGGCTGATCGACGTTGAGCAGGTAGTGCTCGACGGTGTTGGGATCGATGCCGGACAGCAGCTCGCGCGCCGCGTTGCTCTTGCGGTCGAGGTGCGAGAAGTACGCCACGCCGTCGTCGAGATAGTCGTACTGCCAGCCCCACTGGAAGCCGGTGACCTTGATGGTGAGCTCGCTCTTGGTCGTGTCCTCGATCTCGACCAGCGTGCGGGCCGCGGGTACCGCCATGGCGATGAGGATGATGACCGGCACCACGGTCCACACCATCTCGACCTTGGTGTTGTGCACCAGCGTGACGTCGGCCACCGCGCCGCGCGACTTGCGGTAGCTGAAGAGCGACCAGATCATGGCGCCGAACACCACCACACCGATCGCCACGCACACCCAGAAGATGATCATGTGCAGGTCATAGATCTTGCGGCTGATATCGGTGACACCCTGCGTCATGTTGAGCTCGCCCCAGCCGGACTCGGCACGGGCCGGGAGCGAACCGGCGGCTGCGGCGAGGATCAGGACCGAAGAAGCGAGCTTTTCGCGAACCATTCGTTATTGCCTTACAGCGCGCCCGCCTCGCGGCCGCGGCGCGCAACGTCCGAACCCCAGCAAAACCCGCCCGCTCTGTCGACCGGTCGCCGCGTCAGTGCCAGGTAGGCGACTCGTTGACGCGGCCGATGACGCGCTGCAGCCGCAGCGCCAGGCCGCGCCGCTCCTCTTCCGTGAGGAAGCTGCCGAGCTCGCACTGGTGGCCGTGCGACTCGATCGTGAGGCGGCTCGGGTGCAGGCGTGCTGCGGGGCGGCGCAGTTTAACCTGCGCCCAATGCCGCGGAAACACGACGTGCTCGCAGCGGCTGCGCCCGCGCGTGTCGACGCTGACGTTCGCCTCGGTGACGGTGATGGTCTGGCGGTGGAAGCGCCGCTCGAGTGACACGTTCAGCGCCCAGCCGAGCAACGCCATCTCGAGCCCCGCGAACGGCAGCACCGGCCAGAAGCCGCGCAGCATGAGGAAGCCGGCGACGCCGAAGGGCACGATGCAGGCGCCGGCGAAAAACAGCCGCGCACCGCGCAGGGTGAGCGAGCAGTTCGGGCAGATCTCGATGCGCAGCGGCTCGGATTCCACGGTGCACTCGATGGTAGCGCGCGAGGCCTTTTATTCAAGCCAGCTCAGAGGCTTATCGTATGCCGTGCGAGACGCCGGCCGAGACGGTGCGAGACCTGCGTGAGTGTGAGCGTCGCCACCGCCTGCGGCGCATACGGCAGCACCGCGAGCGCGGGCTCGCCGAGCAGCCGCTCGAGGGCGGCGAGATTCTCGGCCGGCCGCTCCACGGCCGGGTCCACCTGGCTCGCCACCCAGCCGGCGAAGGTCACCCCGCGTGCCTCGAGCGCGAGCCGCGTGAGCTGCGCGTGGTTGAGGCAGCCGAGGCGCACGCCGACCACGATGAGCGCGGGCACGCTGAGTGCCCAGGCCACATCCGCCATGGTCTGGTGGTCACTGATGGGCGCGAACCAGCCCCCGGCCCCCTCGACGACGATACGGTCGGTCTCGGCGGCGAGGACGTCGAAATGATGCCGGATTATGTTGCAATCAACCTCGATCTTGGCGTCTTTTGCCGCGATATGAGGCGAAACGGCCGGTTCGAAGCAATAGGGGTTCACGTCACCGTAGGGTCGCTCCGTTCGCGAGGCCTCGATGAGCGCCAGGGCGTCGTCGTTGCGCAGTCCCTCCGGAGTGCGCAGCGAGCCGGAGGCGACCGGCTTCATGACGCCCACACGGTGGCCCTCGGCGCGAAAGGCGCGCGCGAGGCCGCAGGCGACGACGGTCTTGCCGACTCCCGTGTCCGTCCCGGTGATGAAGATGCCGCGAGCGCTCATGGCCTTACCCGTGCCCTGCCGATCGATCCCGGGGCGATGTGTACCACGCCCGCCGACCCCGGCGCGGAACGCCGACCGGCGGCGCCCCAGCAGGCCCCGTAGACGATCTCATACGTCGCGGGCAGCCGCCCGTCGCGGCGAAAGCTCTCGTAGGCCTGCTGCATGCGCCTGAGGCGCGCGCGCCCGGCGAGGCTGCGCGGGCGACCTGCGGTCACATTGTGCGCGCCGATCGCCTTGAGGTCGCGCATCAGCGCGAGGGCGTCGGCGTAGCCCATCTCGATGCGATCGACGTCGAGCACCGGCTCGATGAGCCCGGCGCGAAGGAGGGCATCGCCGACCTCCTGCACGTCGGGGAAGTGGTTCACGTGGTTGTAGGCGTCGGCGCACGCCCAGGCGCTGCGCAGCTCCTGGAGCGTACCCGTACCGAAGGTGCTGAAGGCGAAGAAGCCCTCAGGCCTGAGCACCCGCTGCGCCTCGAGAAGCGCCGCATCGAGCGGCTGGCACCACTGCAGCATCAGGTTGCTGAACACGAGATCGACGCTCGCATCGGCGAGCGGCAGACGGTGCGCGTCGCCGCACAGCCGCGCGAAGCGCCGCCATGGTCGCTGATGACGGCGCGCCTCGTGCAGCATTGCGGGCGCGAGATCGAGCGCAATGACGAGCGCGCGGCGGTAACGACGCTTGAGCTCGCGCGTCACCCGCCCGGTGCCGGCGCCGAGGTCGAGCACCACGCCCGGCTCGAAGCGGAATTGTGCCAGCCGCTCGAGGAGCTCGGCGGCCACCCGCGCCTGCAGCGCTGCCGCGGACTCGTAGCTCCCGCTCGCCCGCTCGAAGGAAGCACGGACCCTGCAGGGCTCGAGGCGAAATTCGGCGCCCGGATCAGCCATGCAGGAATGCTCCCACCTGCCGCACGAATTGCACCGGGTGCGACAGGAACGGCACATGGGCGGCGCCGGCGACCTCGACATAGCGCCCCTCGGGAAGCGCGCGGGCGAGGGCGCGTGAAGCGGCCGGCCGGATCACGCGGTCGCGCTGCCCGGCGACCACCAGCGCCGGTACGCGCACCAGGGGCAGTGCCGCTCGCAGGTCACCCTCGCGCAGCCGCGCGAGCCCGCTCGCGAGTGCCTCCGGCTGCGCCGCGCCGTGGGTGCGCAGCGCGTCGCGCAGCTTGTGCAGTGCCCGCGCCGCGGTGCGCGGCGCGCTGCCGCGTACCGCGAGTGCGAGGAAATCGCTCACCGCGCGCTCACCCTCCGCATGCAGCCGGTGCGCGAGTCGCGCGAGCAGCGGGCGCGGCGTGCCGCAGCGCCAACCCGGGGCCTTGAGAAATTTGGGCGTGGTGGCGATAAGCACGAGCCGCTCGACGCTCGCCGGCAGTGCGGCCGCAAGATCGAGCGCGAGCTGCCCGCCGAGCGACCAGCCGAGGAGCGCGTAGCGCTCGGTGAGCGGTAGCAGCGTCTCGTGCACGCGCCACGCCTGCGCAGCGGGGGTGGCGGCGCGCGGGTCCCAGTCGCTGCGGCCGTGGCCGGGCAGATCGATGGCGATGACGCGAAAGTGCGCTCCGAGCTCGCGCACCAGGCCGGCCCATACGCCGAGGTTGAGGCTCCAGCCGTGCAGCAGCACCACGTCCCGCCCCTGCGGTGTGCCGCACACCTCATGGTAGAGCGCGCCCACGCGTCAGAGGCTCCGGCGACAGGCGCGCGCCAGGTGCTCGACGAGGGCATCGACCTCGTCCTCGGTGTGCGCGGCGGACAGCGTGACGCGCAGCCGCGCGCTGCCGGGCGGCACGCTCGGCGGGCGGATCGCGACCACCCAGAAGCCAGCGGCCGCGAGCTCGCGCTGCGCGGCGAGTGCGCGTGCCGGGCGGCCGAGCAGGACCGGCTGGATGGGGGTGACCGAGGCGCCGATTGGCACGCCGGCGGCGAGCGCCGCGGCGCGAAAGCGCGCGGTGAGCGCGTGCAGCCGCTCGCGTCGCCAGCGCTCGGTACGCGCGAGCACCAGCGCCGCCCGCGTCGCCGCCGCTACCGGCTGCGGCAGCGCGGTCGTGTAGATGTAGGTGCGTGCCTTTTGCATCAGCAGCTCGATGAGATCCGCCGCACCGGCGACGAAGGCGCCGAAGGAGCCGAAGGCCTTGCCGAGGGTGCCGATGAGGACCGGCACCGCCTCGCCATCGAGAGCGAAGTGCTCGAGCACGCCGCCGCCGCTCGGGCCCACCACCCCGAGGCCGTGCGCATCGTCGACCACCAGCCAGGCGTCGGCCGCGCGCGCCGCCTGCGCGAGCGCAGGCAGCGGGGCGAGATCGCCGTCCATGCTGAAGACGCCGTCGGTGGCCACCAGCGCGGCATGGGCCGGATCGGCCGCGAGCAGCCGTGCGGCGGAGTCGGCATCGGCGTGGCGGTAACGCCTGAGCCGCGCGCCCGAGAGGCGCGCGCCATCGATGAGCGAGGCATGGCAGAGCCGATCGAGTAGCACGCGCTCGCCATCGCCGGCGAGCGCCGCCATGACCGCGAGATTCGCCATGTAACCGGTGGAGAAGAGCAGTGCCCGCGCGCGGCCGGTGAAGGCCGCGAGCTCCTCCTCGAGCCGCGCGTGCTCAGCGCCGTGGCCGGTGATCAGGTGGGAGGCACCGCTGCCGGCCCCGCAGCGCGCGGCGCACGCGCTCATGGCGGCGGCGAGCGCCGGATGGTGCGCGAGCCCGAGGTAGTCGTTGCTGCTGAAGTCGATGAGCTCACGGCCGCCGGCGAGGGTGAGTGTGCGGCGCTGCGCCGCGGGGTAGCTCTCGACGGTAGTGCGCGCGCGCCGCAGCCCAGCGGCATCGAGCCGCGCCAGCAGCGCATCAAGCGCCGGCGCGGTCCGCTTCATGGCCGAGGGGTCTGAGCCCGAGCCGCGCAAACAGCTCGCGGTCGCGCGCCACCTCGGGGTTGCCGGTGGTGAGGAGTCTCTCGCCGAAGAAGATGGAGTTGGCACCGCCGAGGAAGCACAGTGCCTGCAGCTCATCCGACATCGTCTCGCGGCCCGCGGACAGACGCACTGCGGCGCGCGGCATGAGCAGGCGCGCCACGGCGATGGTGCGCACGAACTCGAACGGGTCGACGTCCGCCGCCTGCGCGAGCGGCGTCCCGGCCACCCGTACCAGGCGGTTGATCGGCACGCTCTCGGGATGCTCGGGGAGGTTGGCGAGCGTGCGCAGCAGCTGCGCCCGGTCGCTGCGCGATTCGCCCATACCGATGATGCCGCCGCAGCACACCTTGAGCCCCGCGACGCGCACCGCCTCGAGCGTGTCGAGCCGGTCCTGGTAGGTGCGCGTGGTGATGATCTCGCCGTAGAACTCGGCCGAGGTGTCGAGATTGTGATTGTAGTAGTCGAGGCCGGCCGCCTTGAGCTGCCGTGCCTGCGCCGGGGTGAGCATGCCGAGCGTGACGCAGCTCTCGAGACCGAGCGAATGCACTTCGCGGATCATCTGCCCGATGACCTCGAGCTCGCGGGCTCGAGGTGCGCGGTACGCCGCGCCCATGCAGAAGCGCGTCGCCCCAGCCGCCCTGGCGCGCAGGGCGCACTCGCGCACCGCTGCGACGTCCATCAGAGCCTCGCGCTCGACGCCGGTGTCGTAGCGCGCGCTCTGCGGGCAGTAGGCGCAGTCCTCAGGACAGGCGCCGGTCTTGATCGACAGCAGCGTGCTCATCTGCACGGTGTTGGCCGCGTGGTAGGCGCGGTGCACGCGCTGCGCGCGCAGGATCAGGTCGATGAACGGCTGGGCGAAGAGCGCGGTCACCTCGGGCAGCGACCAGTCGTGACGGACGGGATCGACGGCGCTTGCGGCTTCGGGCATGCAGATCATCCTCGGGCGAGGCGGGGAGGCCGGTGCCCGAGCGACCATGCCCGAGGGCGACCGCACGTGTCAACGATGACGGCTGAGCACAGTCGACAATTGGTCGCTTTTTGTACAGAAGGGCGCGCGGTAGCCGACCCACCGGCAGGCGCCGGCGCCCGGCGGCGTGGCGCGCTCTAGGTGCCGTGCGTCAGCAGCAGGTGCACCAGCAGCGCCACACCGGTCGCGACCGCGCCGAGCGTGGCGATGAGCACGCCGGCCGCGGCGCAGTCCTTGACGATGCGGATGCCGGGGCTCTCGGCCGGATGCAGCTCGTCGGCGAGCTTCTCGATCGCGGTGTTGAGGAGCTCGGCCGCCAGCACTGCAGCGCTGGCCAGCAGCACCAGCGCCCACCACAGCGCCGCGGGTCGCAGCGCGGTGAGCGCGAGCAGCGCGACAGCGGCCGCGGCCGCCTGGATCCTCAGACTCGCTTGGGTGCGCAGCGCGTGCGCGAGGCCGCGCAGCGCAAAGCCGAGCCGCACGTGGAACGGTCGGTTGCGGGACGCCGCCCTGAGCTCACTCGGCGTACACGTACTCCAGCAGAATGCCGACGAACACCACGAGACCCACGTACTGGTTGTTGACGAAGGCCCGCAGACAACCGCCGGGGTCGCG
>DATIZW010000110.1:0-4464 GCA_035516875.1 Steroidobacteraceae bacterium | reverse complement strand
TGGGTCGCCAAGATCGTGCTCAGCGAGGACCCGCGCCCGCGCATCGCGGGCTACCCGCCACGGGTCCGCGAGGCGATCCAGGCCGGGAAGCTCGTGGTCGGCATGACGCGCGAGCAGGCGATCGTCGCCATCGGTTACCCGCTGACGAGCGAGAATGCCTCGCTGGACGCACCCGTGTGGCGGATGTGGCGCTCCACGCGCGGTGAGTACGAGCTCAATTTCCACACCGACGGCCGCCTGGCATCCGTGACGGGCGATGACAGCGTGACCAGCCTCATGGTGTACCGGACCGCCCCATAGAGGCTCGCGACTGCGTCAGGCCTCGCGGCGCGCCATCTTCCGCGCCGGTGTCGCATACTTGCACCGTAGCGCGCACTCGCAACTGACGGCGCGGCAGGCTTCCCCTGGGGGCTCGTATGAATATCCGCATTCTGCAACGTGGGCTTCAGTACTGTGGCCGGGTTGACGCGGTCCGTCAGACTTACCACGTGTTCGAGAGCCCGGGGTACTACTTCGTGCTCTCCTTCGCCCGCGCCCGAGCGCGCCGTGGCTCGGGCTACTTCAACCTCGTCGACAAGCAGGCAGTCGACTACGTCTACCGGCGCGTTGCCGGCATGCGCGCGGTGACGGCAAAGCAGGTGCTGGCCGCGGCACGGCGCACGCAGCACGTGCCGACACGGCTGCTTGCGCTCAACGTCCTCTACGTGCTGGTAGCGCTCGAGCGCGCCAGCATCGCCCGCGCCGGCGAGCATCGGCAGCTTTTCTTCACCGTGCGCAAAGGGCCGAGGCGCAAATCGCGCACGCGGTGAACGCCGCGCTCCGCGCGCGCGCGGCGCCCGGGAAGTGAGCATGAGCCCTCAAGGAACACGCGACGCCGCCTTCGAATCGGGCGAGAGCCAGCACCGCGGCATGATCACGATCTCGATCATGCTGGCGACCATCATCCAGGCGATCGACGGCACCATCGCCAACGTCGCGCTGCCGCACATGCAGGGAAGCCTGTCCGCCTCGCAGGACCAGATCACCTGGGTGCTCACCTCCTATATCGTCGCCGCCGGCATCGCCACGCCGCTCACCGGCTGGCTGACCGACCGTTTCGGCCTCAAGCAGGTGCTGCTCGCCTCGATCGCCGGTTTCACACTCGCTTCGGTCCTCTGCGGCATGGCGGACACGCTGGCGCAGATCGTGCTGGCGCGGCTGCTGCAGGGCTTGTTCGGCGCCGCGCTCGTGCCGCTGTCGCAGGCGGTGCTGCTCGACATCTATCCGCGCGAGCAGCACGGCTCGGCCATGGCCGTGTGGGGCATCGGTGTGATGATCGGCCCGATCGTCGGCCCCGCGCTCGGTGGCTGGCTCACGGAGGACTGGAGCTGGCGTTGGGTGTTCTTCATCAACGTGCCGGTCGGCTCACTCGCCTTCTACGGCGTCGGCCGTTACATCCGGCGGCGACCCGCCGAGCGGCGCGTGCGCTTCGACGTGTTCGGATTCGCGACGCTGAGCATCGCCATCGGCGCGCTGCAGCTGCTGCTCGATCGCGGACAGCAGAACGACTGGTTCTCGTCGTGGGAGACCTGGGCCGAGGCGGCTACGCTCGCCGTGAGTCTTGCATATTTCGTCGTGCATACGGCCTTCACGCCGGCGGGCAGGTCGTTCTTCGACTATCGGCTGCTCAAGAACCCCAACTACATCTCCGGCGTGGTGCTCATGTTCCTGGTCGGCATGGTGCTGTTTGCCACCCGCGCGCTGATCGCCACCATGCTGCAGAACGTGCTCGACTACCCGGCGACGCTCACCGGGCTGCTGATGGCGCCGAGCGGCGTGGGCACGATGATCGCCATGCTGTTCGTCGGGCGACTGGTCGGTCGCCTCGATGTGCGCGTGCTTCTCGGCGCGGGCTTCGCCATCACCGCATTTTCGCTGTGGCAGATGACTCACTACGACGTGCTGCTGACACAGAGCCAGATCATCTGGCCCGGTGTGATCCAGGGCGTGGGTCTCGGGCTCATCTTCGTGCCGCTGGCCGCGGCGAGCTTCGCCACGCTGTCGCCGCAGCTACGCACCGACGGCACGGCCATCTTCAGCCTGATGCGTAACATCGGCAGCTCGATCGGCATTGCGGTGGCGCAGGCGCTGCTGGTACGCAATACGCAGTTGGCCCACGCGGGGCTGCTGGAGAATCTCACCGCCGCGAACCCCGACCTGCTCCACAGCCCGGTAGCCTCGGCCTTCCATCTCGGCGCGCCGCCGGGCTTCGAGCTGCTGAACAACGAGCTCACCCGACAGGCCGAGATGATCGCCTACGTCGACGATTTCTTCCTGATGCTCCTCCTCACGCTGTTGGTCATCCCGCTGCTGATCCTGATCCGCCCGGCGCGCGAGGAGGCCTCAGCGGGCGGGGAAGCCCTCGCGCTCGAGTAGGCGTGCCCGGGCGAGCGGTGCGTCGGGGGTCGGGCCGCATACAGGCGTGCCCAACGCGCACTGCTGTACGGACGGGTCCTGGCGTCGCCTGAGGCAGCAGCACCTGTTGCGGTGCTGTCTCATTCACGCGAGTGCCGCGAGCGCATACTTGCTCCATGGTCCAGCGGGAGCTCTTTGCGAGCGCGGGCGCTTCGCCCGAGGGCTTCACCTACAGTGCGGATTTCCTGAGCGCAGCCGAGGAGCGAGAGCTGCTCGGGGCAATCGGCGGGCTGGCGCTCGCCCCCGCGCAGTACAAGGAGTGGCACGCAAGGCGGCGCGTCGTGGCCTTTGGCGGCAGCTACGATTTCAGCCGCAACGAGCTCAAGGCCGCGCCACCGATTCCCGACTTCCTGCAGGGCTTGCGCGAGCGGGTGGCGCATTGGGGCGGCGTGGCTGCCGGGCGCATCGAGCACGCCATGATTGCCGAGTACCCGCCGGGAAGCCCGCTCGGGTGGCACCGCGATGTGCCGCAGTTCGAGGATGTCTTCGGCGTCTCGCTCCTCGGGCACGCGAGACTGCGCTTGCGACCCTGGCCGCCACGGCCAGGCGAGCGCACCGCTTACGCACTCGAGCTCGAGCCGCGCTCGGCCTATGCGCTGCGGGGCGCCTCGCGCTGGCAATGGCAGCACGCGATCTCGCCGACCCGGGAGTTGCGCTACTCGATCACCTTCAGGACGCGCAGAGCTTGAGCGCCGCTGCCCACCCGTCGTTGCGAGGAGCGGCGCAGCTGCAGCGCGCGATCCGGCGGCGGTTGCCGGCGCTGCTCTACGACGGCTCGGGCGAGCCGCCGCGCGGCGTCGCCATCTACTCGCTGTCGGACCCGCGCGCGGTACGCGAGATCCGCTACATCGGGCAGAGCGCATCACCGCGGCGGCGGTTGCTCGAGCATCTGCGCGTCGCGCGGCTGTGGCTGCCGGATGAGCTGCCCTGGTGGGTGGAGTCGCCGCGGCTGCGACCGCTGTATCAGTGGATCAGGGAGCTCTACCGCGACGATGGGCGTCTGCCGGTCATGGTGGTGCGTGCCTGGGTCCAAGCGGCCGAGGCACGACTCGCCGAGCGCAGCCACATCTGCACCTGCCTGGGGCAGCAATTGCCGCTGCTCAACGTCGAGGAGGAGCGACTGCGCCGCCAGCTGCAGTTGCTCTAGATACGCTGCGACACGGACGGCGCGGGTCTGGCCGATGAGCCAGGTGGGCGCGCTTTCTTAACCGATCGCTAACGGTCGGCGCAGTACCCTGCGGCCACACTGCGGGGGAGTCATCCGAGCGGTCATGAGCAACCTGGGTATCGTTCTCTACGTGGTCGGCGCTCTGTTCACCGTGTACGTCGTCGCCGCGACCTGGCGCTCGAAGGATGCCGAGCCGCGCCGCGACGGCCGCCCGGCGCGGCGCAGCGGCGAGCGCACCCGCTGAAGGGCCGGCGGACGTGGACCTCGTCTTCCTGCTGATCATTCTCGCCCTCGTCGCGGTCACCCTGTGGCTGGTGCGCGCGGTCGGGCGGCTCGGGGGCGGAGAATGAGCGTCACGCACCTGCTCGGCGGCCTGCTGTCGCTGGGACTTTTCGTGTACCTGCTGTACGCGTTGTTCCGGCCGGAAAAATTCTGATGACCGCGGCTTCACTGGCATTGATCGCCGTGTATCTGGCGGTGCTGTTCTCGTGCGTGAAGCCGCTCGGGCTCTACATCGCGAACGTCATGGAGGGCCGGCCCATCGCGCCGCTGCGCATCGGGGCGCGCTGCGAGGCGCTCATCTACCGCTTGTGCCGCATCGAGCCTTCGGCCGAGATGGGCTGGAAGGAGTATTCAGTCGCGCTCGTGGTGTTCAATGCGTTCGGCGCGCTCGTGGTGTACCTGCTGCAGCGTCTGCAGCTGTGGTTGCCGCTCAACCCGCAGCACATGGGGAGCGTGTCTGCGGACTCCTCCTTCAATACCGCGGTCAGCTTCATCACCAACACCAACTGGCAGGGCTACTCCGGCGAGTCGACCATGAGCTATCTGACACAGATGGCCGG